>CBEVZO010000247.1:0-5971 GCA_965554365.1 uncultured Anaerolineae bacterium | reverse complement strand
AATCCCATCATGCGCAGTGCGCGATTGTTTCCTCCGGCGAAACCGAGATTTTTCCCGCTGACGACCAACTTCACCTGCGGAAATTGGCTGCGAATGGCGTCCGGCGAGCCGTCAGTCGAGGCGTTATCGACGACCCATACCTGCGCCACTGGGCCGTGTGCGTTCAGATCATCGTACAGTGTGCGCAGTGCATCCAGCGTGAGATCGCGGGTGTTCCATGACACGATCACAACAGCGAGTTCGGGGGGCATGGGCTTCCTGTTCATCAATGAGCAAACAATGGACAAACGAAACGGCGCAGAGTTCACCTCCGCGCCGTTGGCGTTAATGTGTCTGGCGGGTGTCAGTCGGTAAACGTCATGTTCCACCCGGAATCGGCTACCAATGTACGGAACGCCGCATAGTTGCCTGCGTCAACCGGTATGATCGCGCTGGCGTCGAGTAGATCCTTGAGGCGGTCCGCACCGTCGCCGGGATCGGCAAAAAAGTCCTCAATCACGGCTACGATCTCGCCATGTGACTCTTCTGGAATAACAGTGTTTGGTGCAAAGACCAGCACATCATAGGGGATTACGTTGGTGTCATACCCGGTCCAACTGACAGTACCCACCGGCAACACGGTGGCCCCTGCCGGGCTGAGAACCTGCACATAGTCCATGATGTCGCTGGCGGTCACACGGTTTTGCACCGTGCCGAGGCGCGGAACTAATTCAATGATGACTTCCTGAAATATGCCGGGAGGGAGTGCTGCCCCGGCGCAGTCGCCTTCATACAGTGCGCGCACCAACGTGAGATCGTCGGGATAGTCCTGCACTGCGCCCAATTGCGTCATCGGATCGAACCCTTCCGCCGTCATCAGCAAGCTAGGGAACACCCAGGTGGTGAAAATATCGTGTTCCAGGCTGCGGCAGAACGTGCGCCCCGCGAGTTGTGACAGGGCATCCACGTCAATGCGCGTGATGATGTCGGCGCTGCGGCCAATGGTGACGTTGGGGACTTGCCCGCGCTGCACGGCCAGTACCGGAACCACGTCGCATTGGGCTTCGATGGCGAGATAGGAGTATGCACTGATCCACGCGGCACGCGGCGCACCGCTGCACAGCTCGTTCATGGCTGTGCGTTCGTCAACAAAGTCAACCACAAACAGCATGTCGTCTACGCCGTCTTCAAGTTGACGGGTGAGTTCATTCACCATATTTTGTAGCGCGAGGTCGGGTTCTGCATCGCCGATGAACTGCACCATAATCTCGCGGCCTTCTGCGCCCAGGCCCGGCGCTTGCTCTACCTGGGGCAGCGGCGATGAGCGTGGCGTCGCTGTATCTGGTACAGGTGATGGAACTCTGGTCGCACGCACCTGCTGATTGTTGTCGCCACAACTGGCGATCAACAGCGTCAGTACAAGTGTGCCCCAAATAGCAGCCAACCGAGATAATGTATTGTGTTTGATAGCTCACCTCCCCCTGCGGGTCAAACGCGTTGCACACATACTACAGCAGTTGTCCCGGCGCGGCAAGATCATCGTGACGCATATCACTCTGCGTCTTCTGGCGGCGGCACGATCTCGATCTCTCTCGCGCCTACGCGGCTCTGGAACGTGGGGATTCCGACATCTTCATGGATCAGGCCCGCCCAGCAGTCCTGTGGATTGCGCGCTTCCAGGATTTCAGTCATGCGAACTGCGCCCCAGACTTCAGTGCGTTGGCCGGGTTGCAAGTAGTAATATGTTACGTCGTTTGCTTCATCGTAGACGGCTTCCAGTTCATCAAATGCTCCCAGTGCCCAGCGCCAGGGAAAATCACTGTACGCGGTGTCGCAGTTGCTACCGATGCGGCACGCGCCGGATTGTTCATATTCGCCCAGGCTGGAGGCACGCTGCTCGAAGCTGTACACTGTGCCGGGGAAAGGCCCCGCTGTGCGTATGGGTGTCGCGCCATAGTTGTATACGGTTAGCTTGAAGACCAGGATATCGCCCTGAATCATCGTGATCGTATCCCGTGTTGATGCGACCCCTTCGGGCTTGGGAACATGATCGCCCTCAATGGTCAGGTCGTTGAAGTAGGCGTCGTCGTAAGGCTGTTGTTCGAAGAAGACGCGCGCGCCGGTTGTCTGGGCT
Organism: uncultured Anaerolineae bacterium; assembly: GCA_965554365.1. Lineage (GTDB taxonomy): Bacteria > Chloroflexota > Anaerolineae > Aggregatilineales > Aggregatilineaceae > CAYRNY01. The sequence continues at coordinate 3,858 of CBEVZO010000247.1, read as the reverse complement.
ACAATCTCAACTTGTGGCAGTCCTCCATCTTGAAGCGTGAGTTCGCCCTGACGCACAATGCGCTGCCCTTCGTCGTCCTGCGCAAGGGCGTAGACCGTATAAGTTCCGTCGGGCGGTGGTTCCATACCTTGATCCACGCCGCCGTCGTAATCGAACTCGTGGTTGCCTTGATCGCCTGGCTCACGTCCCTTTTCGCGCTCCGACAGATAGTAACGTTCGCCTGCCTCGTCTGCGAGATATACCGTCAAATCGGCGGGTTTTTCCAGATACACATTGATACTGACCCGATCACGCACGCCGTCCTGGTTCGGGGTGAAGACCGGCGGATGAATGTCGAACGCGGAGATTTCCGGCAGCGCGCTATCAGCGTCCACGATGTCAAGTGTGTCTGTTGCGCGCTCGGTATCGTTGTCTGTATCAGTCGCCTCGATCACCCACGTATAACGCGCGTTGGGGATCAGGCGGCGTTCCAGCGTGCCAAGAATATCTTCGTCGGGGAGCAGAAAGCCGTCCACGACGCCGCTGAACTCCACAATGTAGTCGCCCTCGGTGCGCCGCTGCTGCTCGCGGAAGTAGTAACGCGTGCCTGCATCGTCTTCGAGATAGATGCTCACGTCTGCGGTGCGCGCCAGTGAATAGCGGATCGTCGTCACATCGTTCACCCCGTCGGCGTTGGGCGAAATCTGCGCTTTATCGAACGCAGCATCACTCAACAACGCGACCGGTGGTTGCAGCACGACGTACCCGATAATGCCGACGATCACAACGGCAAGCAGGGCGGCGAAAATGGTGAGCGGTTTGGGCAGCGGCATGAGCCAGTCTCTCCGAAATTTACATAACAACATCTCGATTCCGGCCCTGATTGTACCACGCGAGGGCGAGATCGGGAGGGCTTGTCAGGCAGCCGCTAATTAATCAACGGGCAGTGGTGGTGCAGGATATTTCTATGCGGCTTTGGCTCTTGTATCCCACACTGTTTAACGGTAACATGTGGGATTGTGTGGGATAATTCCTGCATAGTCGCTCGATAAGGGTAGCATCGTATTGCAGTTTTACCCGACATAGGCCACGCGCCTGACATGATACTAGTCATTGGAGAACACATGACGTCGAGGCCCCTACAAACCTATCCGGAAGCGCTAGAGTATTTATTCAGTTTCATTAATTGGGAAATTGAGCGTCATCAACGGTATGCCGAAGAAGCTATGACGCTCGCCCGTCCGCGCCAGGTTTTGGAGGCGTGTGGTAATCCTCATCTACAGTATCCGGTGATTCACATTACTGGGACCAAGGGCAAAGGTTCGGTAGGGGCGATGTGTGCGGCGGCGCTGCGCGCGTCAGGTTTGCGCACCGGGCTATACTCGTCGCCACACTTGCAGGATTATCGCGAGCGGTTCCGGGTGAACAACGATCTGATCAGCCCGGATGTGTTCACGGCGTTGGTGAACGATCTGCGCACGGCGGCGGAGGCGGTCCCTGATATCACCTGGTTTGAAGTCACTACCGCGTTGGCGTTTTTGTACTTCGCGCGCCAAAACGTCGATATCGCCGTAATCGAAGTAGGCTTGGGGGGGCGGCTGGATGCTACCAATGTCGTGCATCCGGTGGTGTCAGTGATCACCAGCCTGAGTTTTGATCACACGCATTTGCTTGGTGATTCGTTGGTGTCGATTGCGCGTGAAAAAGGCGGCATTATCAAGCCGGGTGTGCCAGTGGTTAGTGCGCCGCAGCCCCCAGAAGCGTTGGACGTACTCCAGGCGATTGCTGCTGAACGGGATGCGCCGTTCACGTTGGTGGGGCGTGATTGGTTGTACCAGCCACAGCAGGCCAACGGCGGCGAATTTTTTGTAGCGGGGGCGGCGGGGCAGGAGATGCAGCCTTACCGGACACGTCTGCTTGGGGAACATCAGGTACTCAATGCAACGGTCGCGTTGGCGACGTTGGAGCAGGCGCGGCAAGTGGGTGTGGCGCTCGATGATACGGGCGTGCGCACGGGGTTGGCGCAGGTAGATTGGCCGGGCCGCTTGGAAGTGATTCACCGCGCACCGGTTGTTGTACTTGATGCAGCACACAATGCCGCGTCGGCGCGGCGGTTGCAGGCCGCATTGGAGGAACGGTTCCCGCAGCGTCCTTTAGCGTTGATCTTCGGCGCGTTTGTTGATAAAGACGTGACCGGGATGTTTGATGCACTGCTGCCACTGACCGATTTTTTGGTCGTGACGCAATCTGCGCACCCGCGCGCCTTGCCTCCACATGCGGTTGGCGCGTTGGCCCTGGAACATGGTTATGCCGGGCCGTTATATCAAACGCCGGATGTGCGTACTGCACTACAACGCGCGGCGGAGTTGGTGGGGCCGACGGGGTTGATTTGCACCACTGGGTCGTTATCTGTGGTGGGCGAGGCCCGTACTGCGTTTAATTTACCGGTAGGCCACATTAGTGCTCAGCCGGTAACGTCGTCACATGCGACGATCCGTGATTCCTGATCGTTACTGAGAAACTCAATAGCATATGTTTGGACCTAGTATCAACGACTTCTACACGATTCAAGATGCCACGCCGGATGCCGACGGGTTGATCGAGTGCGTATTGATCCCTCTGGCGTATCTGGTGGTGTTCCCGAAGATGGTCACGCCGCTGATTATCCGGCGTGAAGAAGATGTGGCGGCAATTGACGCAGCCCAGACGAATCAAGAAACCGTGTTGGGCGTAACGTTGCGTCCAGGTGTCGCGCCCCCCGATGTGTCGCCGGAGGACCTGTATGAGGTCGGCACAGAGATGGCATTAGGCCGCGTGATTCACATGCCGGAGGGTGATACGAGCGTGTTGGCGCAGGGCCGTCGCCGTGTGCAGATCGTCGAGTTTGTGCAGACAGGGCCGTATTTCCGCGTGAAAGCGCGCCCCATTGAGTCCTCCATTGTTAAAACGCGCGAGATCATGGCGTTGGTGCGCGCAACGCTGAATCTGTTCCAGAAGTGTGTCGAACTCAACCCTCAACTGCCGGAAGAAGCGTATATTTATGCGCTAAACATTGAAGACCCCAGTTGGCTGGCGGATGTGATCGCGTCGGTGTTGAATCTGACGGTGGACGAACGCCAAGCACTGCTTGAAATGGTTGATCCTGGGGCACGGTTGCAGCGGGTGAGTGCTTTGCTGGGGCGCGAATTGGAAGTGCTGGAACTGGAAGCCAGTATCCAGTCACAGGTTCGGCAAGAAGTGGATCGCAGCCAGCGCGAGATGTTCCTGCGCGAGCAGATGCGCGTGATCCAGCTTGAATTAGGCGAGGGCGATCTGTTTCAACAGGAGATCAACGAACTGCGCGAACAGATCGATACCAAAGAGATGACCGACGAAGCGCGGGGCAAGGCGATCAAAGAACTCGGTCGCTTGATGATGATCCCCCCGATGGCTCCTGAAGTCGGTATTATTCGTACCTATCTTGATTGGCTGCTCGGTTTGCCCTGGCAGACGGTCACGGAGGATCTCCGGGATCTGGTTCATGCTGCGACCGTGTTGGATGCTGAACACTGCGGGCTACCAAAGGCCAAAGATCGCATCATCGAGCATATGGCCGTGCGCCAACTCGCGGCGGATAAGAGGAAAACGCCGATCTTGTGTTTTGTGGGGCCACCAGGGACGGGCAAGACATCGCTGGGCAAGAGCATCGCAAAGGCGTTGGGGCGTGAATTTGTGCGCGTGAGCTTGGGCGGCGTTCATGATGAAGCGGAGATTCGCGGTCACCGGCGCACCTATATTGGCGCGATGCCGGGGCGGGTCATCCAGACGATGCGACGCGCGGGCACGATCAATCCAGTGTTTATGCTTGATGAAATTGACAAGCTGGGCCGCGATTTTCGA
>CBEVZO010000246.1:0-5974 GCA_965554365.1 uncultured Anaerolineae bacterium | reverse complement strand
GATGCGCATCATGCTGCTGACGGTGATCATTTTCGGCGTCAGCGGGCTGGCGATGGGCATTCTCAACGCGCACCAGCATTTTCTCGCGCCCGCGCTCGCACCGAGCATGTACAACATTGGCCTGATCGCCGGAGCGTTGGTGTTGGCGCGCGGCGGCAGCGTCTACGGGTTGGCGTGGGGTGCGGTCCTGGGCGCAGTGTGCCATTTGATCGTGCAGCTTCCGACACTGTGGGCACTCGATTTCCGCTACCGGCCCGCGTTTTCGCTGCAAATCCCCGGCGTGCAGGAAGTCCTGCTGCTGATGGGGCCGCGCGTGTTGGGATTGGGCGTGGTGCAAGTCAGTTTCTGGGTTAACACCGCGCTGGCGTCCGGCATGATCGAGGGCAGCGTGGCGGTACTAGGCGTGGCGTATACGCTGTTCTTCACCGTGTTGGGCATCCTGGGCCAGAGCATCGGAACCGCAGTGTTCCCCACCCTCTCCGCGCTCAGCGCTAAGCAAGACGCCGGAGATTTCCGGCGCACGCTATCCGGCGCGCTCAGCAGCGTATTTTTCCTGTCGATTCCAGCGGGAATCGGGCTGGCGGTGGTGGGGCAGCCGGTCGTTGAGCTATTATTTGAGCGCGGCGAGTGGACCAGCACCGACACCGCCGGGACCGCCTGGGCACTGGCGCTGTTCAGTATCGGACTAGCAGGACACACCGTGCTGGAAATCCTGGTGCGGGCATTTTACGCATTGCACGATACGTGGACGCCCGTGAAGATCGGCACGGCGACGATGGCCCTCAACATTGTGCTATCGCTGGTGCTGATCCGCGTGTTTGGCTATCCCGACAGCGACGATTTCGCGCGCGGGCCGTTCGGCGGGCTGGCGCTGGCAATGTCGATTGCGACGGCGGTCGAGAGTACCGTGCTGTGGATCATCCTACGCAGAAAAATCGGCGGAATCGAGGAACGGCGCGTCCTCGGCGGCGCAGCGCGAACGTTGGCCGCATCGTTGGCGATGGCGTTGGTCGCGGGCGGATTCCTATACCTGCTGCCGGGATTGCCGGTGATTGTGCGTGTGACGGTCGCGCTGCTGCTCGGTGGCGGCGTGTTCTGGGGTGTCGCGATGCTGCTCGACGTGGAAGAGGCCGAACTCATCCCGCGCATGATCATGCAGCGGTTGCGTAGGTAGTTGCGTCGTTCGCAGCCGGGTATATAATGAGGTTAGTTGGTTTATTAGCAACCTTGCGAACGGCAAAACATCATGTCAAACAATCAATGTACAGCGATAACCACTGCCGGGAAAAGATGTAAATTGCAGGCTGGACCTTCCGGTTTATGCCATATTCATGATCCAGAAAAGACCGCTGAACGCGAAGATCGGATGGAGGAGGCTGAAAATCGGCTTGAAGTGCATTGGGCAAAAGAAAAACCATTACAAGAACTTGCAGAAACTGCCAAACAAACGTGCGAGGCGAAAGGTTGGCATGCCGACATCAAATACACTGATCCTAAGGAATGGCGTTACGCTACCGTAATTGCTACAAGATATGATACTGATTTTGGTATCCCTACGACAGTTGAGTTCGATATCAGCTATGTAGATGCAACAGCTAGAATTCATCTGGCAGAAGGTGGACATCTCCTTAGGGCACGGGAATTATTAGATTCTGTTATGGCGCAGATTAAGTTATTGGGTCGGTGGACAGAAGAATCAAAAGAAACTGTCCCAAAACCGCATCCTTCTCAAACCCTAGAACGATTACTTTCCCAATTCCATATTATTGTCCGGCAACTCAAACGTCGTCATGATAACCGCGCCACGCTCGTTATCGAAGATGAATATGATGTTCAAGACCTTTTGCACGCTTTGCTCTTGACCATTTTTGACGATGTTCGCCCTGAGGAATACACGCCAAGCTATGCTGGTGCAGCATCTCGCATTGATTTTGTTTTGAAGCAAGAGAAAATCGTAATTGAAGTCAAGATGACCAGGGATAAGCTACGGGACAAGCAGGTGGGGGATCAACTTCTTATCGACATTGGGCGTTATCAGGAACACCCTGATTGTGAAACGCTTATTTGCTTTGTTTATGATCCTGGTAGTTTTATCCGAAATCCTGTAGGTTTAGAAAATGACTTAACACGCGAGCAAAAAAATCTGAGCGTCCGTGTCTTTGTCGTTCCTCATTAGAAATAAGCATCCGAAGCAAAAACAAAAAACGCCCTGCATATCACGACGCGGGGCGTTACGTTGCACCTGCAAAATCAACCTACTCGAGATCGTAAAAGCCAGTCTTGGTAATCAAGCGCCAACCGACCGGCAACAGCAGGGCCGCCAAAACCACTTTTGCGATATCGCCGGGAACAAACGGCCAGAATCCCAACGCCAATACACGATCCCACCCCACGAAGGTACTCAGCCAGACTAACCCGATCCCATAAATCACCAGGTTGCCCAGCACCATCGCCACGAGTACCTGTGGAACATGACGATCCCAGGCCCGTTCGGCCAGCATCCCAGTCACATAGGCCGCTGCGACAAACCCGAACAGGTAGCCTCCGGTGGGACCAAGCAACACGGCTGTGCCCCCCATCCCTCCCGCGAATACCGGTAGGCCCATTGCCCCTTCAGCCAGATAAACCAACACTGCCGCCGTGCCACGTTGACGCCCCAACAAAACTCCCACCAACAGCACCGCCAGCGTTTGTCCCGTAACGGGGACCGGGCTGAAGGGAAGGTAGACCGCTGCTTGCGCACTCAGCGCCACAAACACCGCACCGCCAAACACCATAAGCAGGTCATACAACAACGCAGGACGTTTGGTCGCCGGGCGCGCGAGATCAGCATAAACCATCATGTCATTCTCCTGAAGTGTTACAGCAAACATCAGCTATGATGCGCGATTCACAGCCGAAATAACACATTCAGCACCACAAAGTTATGGTTAGCGATATCGAAGCAAACCATGCCCTCTCAACAAAAAACGCCCCGCAGCATCACGACACGGGGCGTTCGGTTCCCATTATTGTGGGGGGTGCTTAGTTCTCGACGCGCTGAACATCAGTCGCCTGTAGGCCCTTCGGACCCTCGGTGATAGTGAATTCAACCTTATCGCCTTCGTTCAGCTCTTTGTAGCCGCCGCCGGTGATACCGGAGAAATGCACGAAAACGTCCGGGCCGCCTTCACGCTCGATGAAGCCGAAGCCCTTCTGCGAGTTGAACCACTTGACCGTGCCTTGTACACGCTCTGTCATTGTAAACCCCTTCCCTCTGGAAGATAATCCTGCGATCCGTAGAGAGAGAAGCGTTTTTCTGCAAACAAAAACCGCCGCAACGAGTTGTCGCGCCGGTATCATGTGCCGCTGTCGAACAACCTCTTCACTACTGGCAAGTATCTTACCTGTAATTCCAAAAAAGGTCAATCGTCATCTGGCAAGATGCATACGGATTGGGGGGCATGACAGATTTTTCCGTAGGGGCACTGCTTGCGGTACCTGAGTAGGGCAAGCCCTACACCCTACGAGAACATACCCCGCCCCAATTTCCGAATGTCCTCCTACAACTCCGCGTGTGTGTATAATCGCGTATAACCTGGTGAGCGACGGCAACTAACAAGGAGCGCACGGTATGGATATCGCAATCATGATCGAAGGGCAGATGGGCGTGAACTGGCCGCGCTGGAAACGCGTGGTGCGCGCTGTCGAAGACCTGGGCTTTGCGGGGCTGTATCGCTCGGATCATTTCACCAATCCGAACCCCCCAGACGACGATTCGCTCGAACTGTGGATGTCGCTGGCGTGGCTGGCAGATAACACCTCACGCATCAAGTTCGGGCCACTGGTATCACCTGTGTCGTTCCGCCATCCAGCGATGACCGCGCGCATGGCGACCGCAGTAGACGATCTATCAGGTGGGCGGTTAGTGTTCGGCGTGGGCGCGGGATGGCAGGAGCGCGAACATACCGACTACAGCTACGACCTGCTGCCCGTGCCGGAACGCTTCGCGCGTTTTGAGGAAGCGCTGCGCTACTTCACGGGCGTGCTGCACAGCGCTGTGCCGTTCACGCTGGACGCACATACTACCAGTTCCATGAGGCGGTGCTGCTACCGCGTCCTGTGCGCCCTGGCGGGCCACCGATCCTGATCGGTGGCAACGGCCCCCAGCGCACCCTGCCCCTGGTCGCCAAATACGCGCACGAGTGGAACGCCGTATATCAAACAGCGGAACAGTTCGCGGAGAACAACGCGCGCCTGAACACGTTGCTCGAAACTGAGGGTCGCGACTCGGCCAGCGTGCGGCGCTCGCTGATGGTCGGCCTTGCCTTCGGAAAAGATGACGCGGCGGTACGCGAGATGCTCGCACAATACGGCGCGACTTCGGTGGAGGATGTGCGCAAGTTTGGCGTGATCGTGGGCACGGCGTCCGAGGTACAGGATCAGCTTGGCGCGTTGGAAGCGGCGGGCGTCGAGGGCGTGATGCTGCAATGGTTCAATCTGGACGATATCGACGGGTTGGAGGAATTCGCACAAGCGGTGCTGTAGCACTGACCTATGTGATACAAATGGGGCGGCTCCGTGAGAAAACCGCCCCTGATCGTGCCACTCAGTCGGCGATCAACTCGGCTTCGGGCGTCCAGCCCTGTCCGCCGACACACTCCAGTTCCAGCCATACTTCCCCGTCCTCCGCGATGACCGCTTGCAGCACGGTGGCGGTGGTGTCAGCGACACAGTAGGTCGCCACCGTGCCCCATTCGTTCCCAGGCTCATTGAAAACTTGAAGACCCATAACGTTAGACGAAGGGATCGTGACCTCATCACCTGGCGGGTAAAGTGCAGCCTCGGCAGGTACTAATGTCGGTGGGGCAGTCATCAATTCTTCAATATAAGCAATATAACCTGTCGCGGTGTTAATCGCCCAGGGATCGTTACCCGCATATTCCAAACACCGCTGGAAGTTTTCGAGCGCTAATTCTAGATCGTAGAAAAGAGAACTGTTTGTGTATACTAGACCACGATGACAATAGGCATAAGCAAACGTGGGATCGAGTTCAAGCGCGTAACTATAGTCAGCCAACGCGCTTTCAGTATCGGCAAAGCCCCAATTATATGTTCCGCCCCGCCAGAGATAATAGATTGGCTGCGCAAGATTCAGCGCAATCAGGGCGTCGGCATCCGCTAATGCTGCTGTATATTGCTCCGCACTATAATACAGATTAAACCGCAATGCATAGGCTCTTTCATCATTGGGATTAGCATTGATACGCTCTGTCAGCAACTCCATAGCTACCGAAAAGTTCATAAACACCTGTACAGTATCGCCCAATAGATTGTAGTTTAGCGCACGCAAGGCATAAGCATCAGCGTAAGCATCGTCGAATTTGATGGCCTGATCGAGTTGGGCAATTGCCAACTCATATTCTCTGAGTTTATAGTAGCAGTGCCCAACCTGGAAATATGCTCTGGCATAATCCGGCTGGACTTCTATCGCGCGCTCGTAGTAACTAATGGCATCCTCATACGCTAGTTCATAGTGATAAGTTATGCCCCAATACAAATACAACAACTGACCTTGTATTCGCACTGCATTTGACGATTGCTCAAGCATACGCTCAGCGACTGCGAAGGACTCGCGTGTTGCATCATAGTCCCCCTCGAAGAAATACACTAATCCGCGAATGAACTCGACCACATATTCCGCGTCCATACCGTGCACGATGTAACTGCGGTATTCTCGTTCTTCCTCAAAATCATCGGAATAGACACGCATCGCAAAGCGTTCAAGCTTTCCCGATTCGCCCATTTCAAGAGACATCAGGCTGTCCTGCGCTTGCGGCGGCGGGGCGACCTGGTAATTGACGTGGGCCACATCATCCGTCACGTAGCCGTAGATCACGAGCATCGCGTTCAGGTCATTCGCGACCTGCTGCGCCTGTTCATCTTCATCGACCACCACGTCTTCGAAAGCCGTATCAATCAGTTTGTTGTAGTC
>CBEVZO010000245.1:0-5976 GCA_965554365.1 uncultured Anaerolineae bacterium | reverse complement strand
CAGGGGCAGGTGGTGCAGGCGTAGACGCAAGTGGTGCAGAGGCAGAAGTCGTGAATACACCGGAAGCGATGCTCAACGATTTGGGCACGCCGGATGCACTGGCGTATTACCAGAATATCGAGCCAACGTTGCGACCGGGTTTAGCGTGGTACCAGATTTTGGCGGGCGATACGATTATGGGGATTGCCTATCAATATGAGACTAATGTGGAAACGCTGTCGCAGATTAACCCGGAAGTCTCGTTTTTGCAGTGCGATTATGGTATGACGTATGGCGGTGAAAACTGCGCGGTGATGTTGTACGAAGGGCAGGAATTGCGTGTACCAGTGGCGATCCCGACGGCAACGCCGACCGCTACGCCGGATGGGACGTTCACGCCTACACCGTTGCCCACCGCGACGTTTAATGCGCCATTTTTGCTCGTGCCGGACAATGGCACGCGGTTTATGGCGGAACAGATGATCACGCTGCGTTGGGGTGGTACGGGTACGTTGGGGGAAAATGAGCGTTATGTGGTGCGTGTGGAGGATATGGAAGAGGGTACGCTGCACACGGCGCTGGTGACGGAGACAAGTTACACACTGCCTGGTGGTTGGCAGCCTGATGATGGTGAGCGGCACACGTTCTATTGGACGGTGGCGGTTGCAGTGGTGACTGATCAGAATGCGATAGTGACGGAGCGTTTTCTTACGGATCCGCGACTATTTACCTGGGTGAGCCGGTAACGCGGTCTGGGGGGCGTAAATCACACACGAGAGGAAGTTTGACGGATGAAGTTACGAATCACGTTGGGTTTTGTGATGAGCGCTATTGGTGTGATGGGGTTGTTGGTGGCGGGACAAGCGGCGCAAGGCGCGGGGCAGGATGTGCCCGCCGCACACCGTTTGGTGCAGGTCGATCCCTCACCATCACTGCCGCCGACGATCACACCGTCGCCCACACCGCCGGAGCCGCCCGCGACTCCGACAGTGACCTTCACCCCTACGCCGGGGCCGCAGGAATATACTGTGCGGGCGGGTGATACGTGTTGGGGCATTGTGTACGATCATGGGCATGTCGATCCCTCGGCGGTGGATGCGATTGAGGCGGAGAATGGAACGGGAACGTGTGTCTCGCTGCGCGAAGGGCAGGTTATTCGTGTGCCGCGTCCCACCGGGACAGCGACGCCGATGGGTGCGGATTTGACGCAGACGGCGGTCGCTACGGCTGCGCCGCCACAGGTGACGCTTGTGAGTGGGCCGAGTTTTGCGTTGCAGCCGTATGTGGTGGAGGCGGGTGATACGCTGAGCAGTATCGCGATCATTCATGACAGTTCGTTGCAGCAGATTTGTGAACTTAATCCGCTGCCGGGTGGTATTGATTGTGGGATGTGCAATTTCACCGAGCCGAACTGCTGCTGCTCAAGCTCTGTGCCGCTGAGCGCGGGACAGCAAATCAACGTGCCCGCGCCGACGCCCACACCAACCGCAACGCCGACGTTCACCGGCAACGAGACGCCGACCATGACGCCGACGCATCGTGCGCCGCAGCCGACGTTCCCGCGTGCCGGACAGACGATCAGCGGTGCGGTGCGGTTGACGTGGGTCACGGCGGGCGTGTTGGCAGAAGATGAGCATTACCTCGTGACGCTGCATGAGCCGAGTACCGGGCTGTTGTTCAACGGCGTGACACGGCAGTTGTCGCTGGATGTGCCGCCGGAGTATTTGCTCAATGATGGGCAGTCGCACGCGTTGGTGTGGCAGGTGAGCGTGGTGCGGTGGGGCAACGATGGGTTGTTCTATCCGGTGAGCGGCGTTGTGCCGGAACAGCCGTTTACGTGGACGGGATGGTAGATCGGTCGGAACAGCGCAGGCTGATGATGAATCACACACACCCCGCCGGGCGCTCTGGCGGGGTGTTTTGTGGTGTGTAGTGCTTATTCGGCTGGCGCTTCGGCAGCCGCTTCAGCCTCAGCGGTGGCGGTTGCGGCGATCAGTTCCTCGTCGAGTTCGTTTTCCAGACGCACATTGAGCGTTTGCCCATCGTCAAGCGCGACGATGACCGTCTTGCTATCGCATTGCAGATAGTCTGGCTGGCGCGGATACTGGACTTCGTAGCTGTAGTCGACTTCAGGGTCCAGTTCGATTTCGATCTCCTGACCTTCATCGACCGTGTAATTTTTCATATTGCCGGTTGCGATGTTGGTGAGGATGATTGTTGCTGTGCCGCATGCGGTTTGATTGTTGAAGGTCAACGTACTTTTGTTGCTGCAGGCGGTGAGTACGACGGAAAGCAGAATCAAGAATACAAGGGCTAAACGTTTCATAGGTGGGTTGCTCCTGAGATGCCATGTTCAGACGCGCGATTATAGATAGTGACCCCGGAGTTGACAAGCCTGAGTTGGCCGGGACTTGCGCCTGATGCGTGCGGGCATGGTACACTTTTGGTTATACGCAGCCGGGAGGTAATCATCACATGGATCAGGTAACTGAACAGGATCGCGCAGTGGTGTTTGATGGCACGCTGACTGTGCAGCGGCGTCCGCGCCCAGTTCCAGCGGCGGATGAGGCGTTGATCCGGCTGCGGCTGGCGGGGATTTGCAACACTGATCTGGAACTTGTGGCGGGCTACAAGGGATTTTCCGGCGTGCTGGGCCATGAGTTTGTGGGGGATGTGATCGCGGGACCAGCGGTGTGGATCGGGCAGCGCGTGGTTGGAGCGATCAATGTGGGGTGTGGGGACTGTGATATGTGTCGTCAGGGTGTGGCGGAACACTGTCGCCGCCGTGCGGTGCTGGGCATTTTGAATTATGACGGGGCGTTTGCGGATGTGTTCCGGCTGGCGGCGCGGAATTTGGTCCGTGTGCCGGAGGCGCTGCCGGATGAGGTGGCCGTATTTGCGGAGCCGGTGGCGGCGGCGTGTCAGATTGTGGAAATGGCGCATGTGCGTCCGACGGACCGTGTGGTGGTAGTCGGTGCGGGTAAACTCGGATTGTTGAGTGCGCAGGTGCTTAAGCTGACCGGCGCGGATGTGACGGTGATCGTGCGTCGTGAGCAACAGGCGCGTTTGTTGGCCGGGTGGGGGATGCGGGCGGTGGCGCGCGACGATGTGCCTAATGGACAGGCGGACGTGGTGGTTGATTGCACGGGTAATGCCGCAGGGTTCGCTGAGGCGCTTGATCTGGTGCGTCCGCGTGGCACGGTGGCGCTCAAGAGTACCTATGCGGGGTTGCCACAGGCGGATTTGACGCGCGTGGTGGTAGATGAACTGCGCATTGTGGGGAGCCGGTGCGGGCCGTTTGATGCGGCGCTGCGGCTGTTGGCGAGTGGAGCCGTGAGAGTGGAAGAATTGATTACTGCGCGCTACACGTTGGATGACGCGGTGGGGGCGTTTGACCATGCGGCGCAGCCGGGTGTGCTGAAGGTGTTGTTGGAGCCGTGAGCGTTGGATGTGGTTGGCGAATTCCAAAAAACGAAATGGGACGCAGATAAACGCGGAAAAACGCAGATTCAGAACCAAAAGCTGTAGCTATTGAAAGAAAAACCGGAGCGTGCGGTACGCTCCGGTGTGGATGCTATGTGAATTCAGAGGGTTTCGAACTCGGCGCTGCCGGGCGGATGCTTGTCGTGTCCGGCGACTTCGGCGGCGGCGGGCAGTGTGACGTAGAATGTTGTACCCACGTCGAGTTCACTCTCGAACCAGATGTCGCTCTCATGTGCTTCCATAATGCGCTTGGCGATGGCAAGACCCAGGCCTGTGCCGGTGATATCGGTGGCGGTTTCGGGCACGCGGAAGAACTTCTCGAACATATGCTCCTGGTTTTCCGGGCTGATGCCGAGGCCAGTGTCCTGCACGCTCACGAGGATGCAGTTCGGCGGGCAGTCGTCGGTGTCAGACTCACGCAGGGTGACGGTGCAAGTGATCGTGCCGTTGTCGAGATTGTACTTGATCGCGTTCGTCAGCAGATTGAGTATTACTTGCTTGATTTTGTCGCGATCCGCCTGGGCCGCGACGGAAACGCCCTGCACATGGATTGTGATGCCGCGCTCGGCGGCGCGGGGCGCAACGACGTTCACGCACTCCTCCACCAGTTCGCGCACGTCAAAGGCTATCGCTTCCAGCCGCGTACGTCCTGATTCCAGCCGCGCCAGATCAAGGAAATCGTTGGTGAGAACGGTCAGGCGGTTGGTTTCTTGCCGCATGGTGATAATGATGTCATCACGCATGTCTTCGGGCAGGGTGGGGCGCAGCAATAGCGATGTGCTGGCTTTGAGCGCCGCCAATGGTGTGCGCAGTTCGTGGACCATTTCCGCAATGAAGTCGCTTTGCTGGAACAGGCGCGCGTTTTGTACGGCAATGGCGGCCTGGTTTGCCAGCATTGCAAGCGTCGCCACATCGTCCGGCGTCCAGGGTTGCTGGTGGAGTTTGTTGATCGCTTCGACTACACCGATAGGCTTGCCTTGTTCATTCATCGGCACGGCGAGCAAATTAAGCGTGTTTACCTGCGTGGTTTTATCCACACGCGGGAACCAACGTTCATCACTGCGCGCATCTTCGACCAGCACCGGCTCGTCATGCGTGACCACCCACCCGGCCAGACTGCCTTCCATTGGCACAGGGATTGCTTCCATCTCCGCGCGGGTGAGGTTGGACGAGGCTTCAAAGCGCAGTTGTCCGGTGGCGGGATCGATGAGCAGGATGGAGGCGAACTCGGTTTCGGTGAGTTCGGTCGCGGCGGCGATAATGCGACGCAGCAACGCACCGAGATCGAGCGTCGAGTTGAGTTTGGCGCTGATTTCCATCAGGCGCTCAAAACGTGCCCGTAGACGCGCATAGCGTTCGGGTGAGATGGGTTCTGAGGGTAACGGTTGAGCGCTCATCACAGTTACTCGCGTTCCAATGCGTCGGCGATATGGGGTAGTACGTCTACTACATCGGCTTGAATGACAATGTCGGCCATGTTATCGACCGCTGTTGGGCTGAGATTGATAAAGATCAGTTTTGCGCCGGACCGTTTGGCCTGTGCGGGAAGCGCGGCGGCGGGAAAGACTTCGAGTGATGACCCGGCAACCAACATTACATCACAGCGAGCGGCCTCTTGACGGGCGGCAGAAAGCGGCTGAGCGGGCAACTGTTCTCCGAACAGGATGACATTGGGTTTAAGCACATTGCCGCACTCTGGGCAGGTTGGAATGATGCCGTCCTCCAGAAAAGGTGTGAAGTGTTCGGCACACGGATATACGGCAAAACAATGGATGCAGGTTGCTTCGCGCAGGTGCCCGTGTAGTTCATGCACGGTGTGTGATCCCGCGCGTGAGTGCAGCATGTCAATGTTCTGCGTGATGACACTTTTGATCACGCCAGCGGTTTCTATACGAGCCAGCGCATAGTGTGCTGCATTGGGTTCTGCTTCCAGCAGCGTGCGCGCTAACGGGCGAATCCATTCGAAAAAGTGCGTGGGATCGTGGCGAAAGCCGAAAATGCTTGCCACTTCGATAGGATTCGCGTTCTTCCACAGCCCGGATGTGGGGCTGCGAAAATCTGGAATGCCGGATCGGGTGCTGTGTCCTGCGCCGGTCAATGCAACGGCATAGTGCGACTGACGTAAGAGTGCAATGGCGGCTTGAATCAGTTCTGTAATCATAGGGTAACTATACCCTAGATCGGTGGTGTATGCTGCATAAAAATCGCAGTAAGCTGCATAAAAGCTGCAAATGCCCCGCAAAAAAACGACGACCTCATGGAGTGTGAGGTCGCCGGATGGTATCTCGTGTTGTGCCGCGAGAAGGCGTTATTGCAGTCCGCGCCGCGCCGCGATTTCTTCGCCCAGTTTGCTGAATTGGTTCGCCACAATCGAGTTGGGCTGGAACAGCACAATGGGGAACCCGGCTTCGGCAGCCTGAAAAGCAAGTTCGGGAGCCGGTGAGATGATGGCTGTCATCTCGTGGTTGAGAATTTGCTCGGCTTCTTGCCAGGGGATTTGCAGGCTGGATTGCG
>CBEVZO010000244.1:0-5981 GCA_965554365.1 uncultured Anaerolineae bacterium | reverse complement strand
CTGCACATTCCACAATAGCACCCGCATACAAAAACCGGAATGCCCTGGTTAGACATCCCGGTCGTAACGATCATGTGTCTGGCAAAGTCGTCTAGCGGTCTGCCAGCGGAACCCACGTCAGGTTGTCTGGCCCAATGTAAGTGGCTTTCGGACGGATCAGGCGGTTATCGGCCCACTGTTCCATGATGTGCGCCGACCACCCCGCGATGCGCGACATGGCGAACAACGGCGTCATCATGTCGGATTCGATACCTACTGCATCCAACACAATCGCGCTGTAGTAATCAACATTGGGGAACAGCTTACGCTCGATGAAATGCGAGTCTTCTGCCGCGAGATCAGCGAGTGCTTTCGCGACGTGGAACAGACCACAACCACCGCCACGCTCGCACAGTGCCTGCGCGTGGACTTCCAGAACCTTCGCGCGCGGATCAAGCGCCTTATACACACGGTGACCAATACCCATGATGCGGCGACCCTGGCCCTTAACCTCATCCTGGAACCACTGCTCCGCGCTGGCGTACTCAGCCACTTCTTCGAACATGCGCATCGCGGCTTCGTTCGCGCCACCGTGCTTCGGCCCCTTGAGCGAACCGATAGCGGCAGTCACGGCGCTATACACATCACCATCAGTGCTGGTCACAACGCGGCTGGTGAACGTGCTGGCGTTGGTCCCATGGTCGGCCAGCAGCACAAGATACACATTGATCGCGGCGACCTCAACCGGATCGGGGTCTTCGTCCTTCAGCATATAGAGGAAATTCTCCGCTATGCTGTAGCCTTCACGCGGGGCCAGCGGCGTTTGCCCTTTGCGGATGCGCGCCCAGGCCGCGACGATGGTCGGAATTTTTGCCAGCAGCTTCATCGCTTTGCGCATATTAGCTTCCGTGCTGTTGTCTTCGGCGTCCGGGTCCTGCAAACCGACCAACGACACCGCCGTGCGCAACACACCCATCGGATGCGCTGTCGTGGGAAACGCTTTCATCGCGTCGATCACGGCATCTTCGAGCGGCATCTCCGCCAACAACGCTTTACTGAATGCGTCCAGTTCGGCCTGTGTAGGCAGCGTGTTGTACCACAGCATATAGGCCACTTCCTCAAACGAGGCCTTTGCCGCCAGGTCCGCGATATCGTAGCCGCCATAGATCAATCTGCCAATATCGCCCTGTACGCGGCTCAACTTGGTGTCCGCGATGACAACGCCTTCCAGACCCTTTTTTTGTGCTTCTGCCATGTGTAATTTTCTCCTGCAAGCGAGTGTGTCATGATCTAAACCAGTCGTGGACTGGTTGGAGGCCAGCATGGTGTAACGATAGAAAGAGTTCGTGATCGTTGAAGGGAGGATTTGCCGGGAGTGGGATGACGCATTCGATGAATTGGCAATGTCCGGCAGCGGTGGTTTGATCACGATCCTTTCTGATGGTAGAGTATAGCAGTTAGTTATTTTGGCAACAAACAATTTTGCGTATTTCTTATACTGGTCTGACATTTGAGATATACTATCCTGCGCCCCTCAAATGCGCGGCTAGATAGGGGGCCGGCAATAGGCGCGCACC
Organism: uncultured Anaerolineae bacterium; assembly: GCA_965554365.1. Taxonomy (GTDB): domain Bacteria; phylum Chloroflexota; class Anaerolineae; order Aggregatilineales; family Aggregatilineaceae; genus CAYRNY01. The sequence continues at coordinate 4,425 of CBEVZO010000244.1, read as the reverse complement.
GCACTGGTACAGCCACACGCACACGCCACGTTTTTGGGAGGGATGCCCACTATGGCAACACTCGTCACAACACTTACTGAAACATTACGTTATCGCGGCAAGATCGGACAGTGGGCCTGGGTCCTACACCGTCTTTCCGGTCTGGGAACCGTACTATTCTTGATTTTGCATGTGGTAGATACATCCTGGGCCGCATTTTACCCCGCACAATATGAACAGGCCGTCCGCGAATACCAGAGTCCGCTGTTCACTATCGGCGAATTTGGACTAATCGCATGCGTTATTTTCCACGCAATGAACGGATTGCGCATCGTCATTCTTGACTATAAGCCAGCATGGTGGCGTTATCAGCAGCGCGCAATGCTGATCGTGTTCGCCGCCACGCTGATTCTGCTCGTGCCAGTCTTCGCCTTGATGGTCGGCCACGTCGCCGATTTCTACGGCGAGGACGATCAGGACATCGCCGGGCTAGGCGAGATTATCGAGACACAAGCACAGTTTGTGATCGGTTTCGCGGTGATCATCGTGGCAGCGGTCGCGCTCTCCGGCCTCTATGGGCTGCTCGTGCGGGACGACGGGGGGTTCAAGCTGCCGGGCCGGTGGGAGGCGTCACTGTGGTCGTTTATGCGGCTCTCCGGTGTGCTGATCCTGCCCCTGGTGTTCGGACACCTCGCAATGATGCACGTCTTGCAAGGCGTGTTTGACATCACGGGTGGCGGGCTTGATATCGTGGGTACCGATGTGATCAACAGCAACGGCAAGGCCACCGAATTCGTCGGTGCGCGATGGGATATGCTCGTGGCAGGTGTGGCAATCTGGCGCATCTACGACGGGTTGCTGCTCACGCTGGTGGTAATACACAGCTTCAACGGCCTGCGTTATGTGGTCAACGACTACGTACACCCGCCGCTGCTCAACCGGGCGCTAAACTACGCGCTGGTGTTCGGCGCGGTGGCATTGGTCATTCTAGGCATCGCGGCGCTGCTCGCCGGGGTGGACGAAACCGCCTACGACATGGCAACTGAACTCACGTCATTCATCCGCATAACGCATTAGCATTGCGCTCAACAACACTTGTTTAGAGGCATACCATGCAAACACACCAGTATGACGCAGTGATTGTCGGCGGAGGCGGCGCGGGGCTGATGGCGGCGCTCTATGCGTCACGTAAAGTCAAAACCGCCGTCATCAGCAAACTCTATCCGACCCGTTCGCATACCGGCGCAGCGCAGGGCGGCATCGGCGCGGCATTGGGCAACCTGGAAAAAGACACCCCTGAATGGCACGCCTTCGATACCGTGAAGGGCGGCGACTATCTCTCCGACCAGAACGCGGCGTTGGTGCTGGCGGAAGAAGCCGTCAGCGCGGTGATCGAACTGGAACACCTCGGCTTGCCATTCGACCGCACACCGGAAGGCCGCATCTCACAACGACGCTTTGGCGGGCACACCAGCGGCTTTGGCGGGCAGCCAGTACGCCGGGCGTGTCACGCTGCTGACCGTACGGGGCACATGATCCTGCAAACGCTGTATCAGCAGTGCATCAAAAATGATGTGAAATTCTACGACGAGTATCACGTCGTGGACCTGCTTCGCAACGGCGATGTGGTGGTCGGCCTGGTCGCGGTGAATATCGACAGCGGCGAACTGCACGTCTTTCACAGCAAAGCGGTGTTATTCGCGTCCGGCGGTTGGGGCCGCGTGTGGGAGATCACCAGCAACGCGCACTCGCTGACCGGCGACGGCAACGCGATCACCTACCGGCGCGGCGTACCGATGCAGGACATGGAGTTTTTCCAGTTCCACCCCACCGGCATCTACAAAATGGGCATCCTGATCACCGAGGGCGTGCGCGGCGAGGGTGGTGTACTGCTCAACAAACAGAACCAACGCTTCATGGAACGTTACGCGCCGAGCATCAAAGACCTCGCCAGCCGCGATGTGGTGTCGCGCGCGATTTATCTGGAAATAAAAGCGGGACGCGGCATCAAGGGACAGCGGTATGTACATCTCGATATCACGCCGGAAACCGTGAACCGCTATCTCGCCGAATCAGGCGAAGACCGGCGTATCGACCGTGCCTACGTCGAGAGCAAACTGCCGGACATTCTCGATTTCTGCCGCACGTATCTCGGCGTGGACCCGGTGACGGAACCGATGCCCGTCCAGCCGACGGCGCATTACGGCATGGGCGGCATCCCCACCGATCTGGATGGGCAGGCCGTGATCGATGCGCAGGGCACACCGTTGCCAGGATTGTACGCGGCGGGCGAAGCGGCCTGTGTGAGCGTACACGGCGCAAATCGCCTGGGGACCAACAGCCTGACCGATTTGATCGTCTTCGGACGGCGCTCCGGTAAGCACATGGCCGACACCTGCGCAGGTGCAGACTTCACACCGCTGCCGGACAATCCAGCGGGCGAGGTGCAGGAAACACTCGACCGCATCCGTGCCGCAGATGGCAGCCGCAAACCCTACGAAATCCGCACCGAGATGCAGCAAGCGATGATGGAGCATGTGGGCGTATTCCGCTCCGCCGAAGGCATGCAGCAGGCCGTCGAAACGCTCCGCCGCTTGCAGGACGAATTCAAGACCAATCTCGCAATTGATGACCGGGGCACACGCTTCAACAGCGACCTGTTCGAGGCGTGGGAACTGGGCTGTCTGCTCGATGTCGCGGAAGTGACAGCGGTCAGTGCGTTGGCGCGCGAGGAAAGCCGGGGCGCGCATTCGCGCGAGGACTTCCCCAAGCGCAACGACGAGCAGTGGATGATTCACACGCTCGCGCATCGCGCAGCGGACGGCAGCGTGGCACTGAATCACGACAAACCGGTGGATATGTCGCTGGCGGAAAAAGACGAGAAGTTCATACCGAAAGAACGGGTGTATTAGACAGCCGCGAATAGAGGATTAGTCAACGATGCAAGTGATATTGCGTATCCGGCGCTTCAACCCGGAAACTGATCAGAAGCCGCATTGGAAAGAATACACGGTCGAGGATGTCGCACCGACCAGCCAGGTACTCGAAGTCCTGCACCGCGTCAAGTGGGAGCAAGACGGCATGCTCGCATTCCGGCGCTCGTGCGCGCACGGCGTTTGCGGCTCGGACGGGATGCGGATCAACGGCGTTAACGCGCTGGCGTGTAAAGTATTGGTCGGCACGCTGGGCGGCGGCGAAAGCGTCAAAATCCAGGTCGAGCCAATCCTGGGCTTGCCCGTGATCAAAGACCTGATCGTGGACATGGAACCGTTTTTCGCGCACTACCGCGCGGTGATGCCGTACTTCGTCAACGACAATCCCGTGCCGGAAGATGGACGCGAGCGTCTGCAAAGCCACGCAGACCGCGAACGCTTCGACGATACGACCAAGTGCATCCTATGCGCGTGCTGCACCACGTCTTGCCCTAGCTTCTGGGCGAACGGTGATTATGTGGGTCCGGCGGCCATTGTGCAAGCGCACCGCTTTGTCTTCGACAGCCGCGATCAGGCTACCGCTGAGCGCCTGGAAGTGCTTTCCGAGCCAGACGGCGTGTGGCGCTGCCGCACGATCTTCAACTGCACCCCCGCCTGCCCACGCGAGATCGAGGTCACGCGCGCGTTGGGTGAGGTCAAGCTTGCGATCCGGGGCCGGCTCAAGCCCTAACCCCAATGCATCATCAAATGATTGCTCCCGTGCGCCAGCCGGATTTCGCTCCGCGTTGGCGCGCGGTGTGTGACTCACCCTTGCAACTCCGCGTGAGCGTGATATAATCGCCCCGCTTGAGACTGAGGAGAAGCAAATAACCTATGTCCGTACAAGATGCCCTTCAATTCATTCAAATTTTGACCTCTGTTGCGCTGGTAGCTGTGATCATCCTGCAATCGCAGGGCCAGGGCTTAGGCGGCCTGTTCGGTGGTGCAGATAGCATGGGCATCACCAAAACACGGCGCGGCCTGGAAAAAACCCTGTTCCAGATCACCGTTGGCCTGGCAGTCGCCTTCCTGCTGAACGCGATCATCCAACTGCTGATCCAGTAGTCAGGGTAGACGACCGGTACGACCAGGGGCAACCGATACAACAATTTTGGGGGGTGTTTTGTGACCGCACAGAACACCTCGTTTTGTTTTGGGTTAGGAGAGCCGTATGCGCGTGAATTTCCGTTGGTCGCTGCTTGTGTTGTTGATCGGGCTGCTGCTCGTGCCTCAGGTATTCCAACCCGTTATCAGTTCCGCTGCACCCTCCGCGCCACAACAACCGCAAACCACCGCACTCCAGAGCCAGAACGTGCTGGTCGAAGCGGTGGTAGGCGAAATCCGCAAACTCAATCCCGTGCTGGCAACCCATAACCCGGTGGATCGTGATATCACGGCGCTGATCTTTGAGGGGCTGACCACCACCAACGATTACGGCGAGATCGTACCCCAACTGGCAGAGTCGTGGGCCATC
>CBEVZO010000243.1:0-5996 GCA_965554365.1 uncultured Anaerolineae bacterium | reverse complement strand
GACGCGATGTACGCGGGCCTGGACGCGATCACGACTTCTCGGCTGCTGGCGTTGGGTGCGCGCGGCGCATACCAGGGACTTGTGCCCGACAGCGCCCTCGCGGCAATGAGTGCGCATGACCGTGACGTGATCCAGGTGTGGAACACGCTCGCCAGCGCAGACCCCACCGCCGCACACGACATCGTACTCAGCGCTCCGCTGGACACGAGCGTGATGCTCTCGCCCATGCCAACCACTAACGCCAGCGCCAATCGCGCCCCCACTGCTGATCAAACCAGCATCTTTATGGCGGGCGATATCGCGGTGCAGGTGTTGTTTGTCGAAAGTGACGTTGGCCCCGAAAACTGGACTGAGGACGAAATCGGCAAGATCAAAACTGAGGTGACACAAGCACTCGATTGGTGGACAACGGCGGCAGTCACGCCCGCGACCCCCGACGGGTTGCCTCGTCCCTCCGCGAACATCGGCTGGACGGTGAGCTATGTATCCCCGTTCGATGGGGACAGCCTCGACCGCACGAAAATCCATGTGAACACCGAGCCGATCCAGAGCAGCATCGCGGCGGGGTCGGCGAATGACGGTTGGATGGCGGAAATCGCAGCAGACTTCACCGGGCTGCCTACAACGGATGCAGATGCGGCGTTACGTCAGTTGGCTGATAATGCGCGCGGTTCACTGGACTGGGGTTTCACCCTGTTCGTGGTCGATAGCAGCGCTGATGTTGATGGCCGCTTTGACGGTGACGGCAAAGTCGCCGGGGCCGCGCTGAATGGTCCCTGGGCCATTGTGACTTACGACAGCGGCGATCTGGGCGCAGACAATGTTGAGATCATCATCGCGAAGATGATCGGGCATGTGTTTGGCGCAGGCAACGAAGGCTACGATCCGCTGCAACAGGTCGGTTGTCACCCGGACGAATACTACGGTTATCTGCGCGTGCCGCATTCCAACTGCGAACGCGATAACATCGATCCCGCACCGTCATTGATGCGCGGGGGCGTGGACATGATCCAGGGTTATCAGGATCACGCGCTTTCTGATCCCGCACGCGCACAGGTCGGCTGGCTCGACACTGACCGCGACGGCTCCTACGATGTCATCGACACCCTGACCGACACGTTCACCGGCTTCACGACTGACCCGGTGTGTCCGATCATGCACATCGGCGGAATCGATATTCTCAACGAACCGACGTATCCCGGCGGGCTGGAAGGTGAGCCTGACTGGACGGCGATGGTTTGGGATGACATTAACCAGCAATTCAACACCGCGCTGACCTTCACCCCGGTCAACATCAACCAGCCCGGCTACGTGTGGGCCAGCATCAATGGGGAAGACTGGGTGGCAGGACAAGCGGTTGATGGCAGCTTCAATGAGCCAAACGAAGCGTACAAGGTTACGCTGGATGGTGCAGCGGGCGTGGACAATACGATCCACGTCGCGATCATGAACCGTTGGGAGCAGCAAAACGACCTCGATCTCGATCCGGTCGTGGTGTCGCTGCCCGCGCCGCCCAGCGCCATTGGCAGCACCTACCAATCCGGCGACGACACCTTTGTGTCGTGGTATGACAACTCCGGCGTGATTGGTCTAGGCTGGACCGCTGATGACGCTCCCGGTGTCTACTCCGGCGACAGCACCATGATGGCTAACGGGGCGGGTTCCGACATCTGCTTCGCCTTCGACGGCACAGAAGTGAGCGTGGTGCATAGTATGCTGACCACCGGGTCGGCGAACGTGTTTGTGGACGGCGATCTGCACTCGACGATCACCTACTCGGTGCAAGGCGGACCGCAGCAGCATCAGCACCTCGTCGGCAATCTCAACGAGGGCGTGCATACCGTGACGGTGCAAGCTGTCAGTGGCACGATTGACGTGGACGCGTTCTTGCTGAGCGACGACGACGCGGCGCGCGTGATCGATGGCGTGGCCGATGTGGATGGCAGCGGTTTTGTGGAAGACGGCGATGCGGCTCTGAGATACACGGGTAGCTGGTCCCAGGTCAGTGTGGACGGCACAGGCCGTCCAGGTACGCCCGATGGGTTCGGACATCGTTCCTCGGTGACCAACGACCGCATGACGTTCTCGTTCACCAACGCGGACACTGTCGCTATTTATCGCGCGGTGTTTGCGGGCGGTGGCATGGCAGATGTGTATGTCGATGGCGAACTGCGTGGCACGATGAACAACGACGCGGTTGTGGCGCGTGTAGTGCCGCATTACGTCGGCGGGCTTGACCCCGCAGTCGTGCATATTGTTGAAGTCCGCACAAATGCCGGAACGCCGTATCTCGATCTCGAAGCGGTGCGTTTCATGAACTTTACCGACAGCGTGAGCTATGGCAACGCGCTATGGTCGCAGACCACTGAAGGTCCGCCGCTGGACGTGCCCTATGATGGGACGGAAGAACTCTACGGTGTATGGCAAGTCGTCAATAACAAGTTCTATAAAGTGACGGAAGAAGGCGCGCTAGCGACGCTGTTCTTTGAGGGATCAGCGGCAGCCGTGACCATCGTGGGCGGCTCCTCTCGTGGCGTGTTCGAACTCTACCTGGATGGGCGGTTGGTGCGTACCGTCGATAGCACCGCACAGTCCGGCAGTAACCTGCAACTCATCGCGGGCGGCGTCTCGCCGGATCATCCGCACACGTTGCAAATTCGCCATCTCAACATCAACCCCGCCAAGCCGAAGAACAACCGTATCTACGGCTATCAGGTGTACTATGTCCCGGTGGCGAACGCGGATGACGGGTTACAGTACGAGGAAGCACAGTACGATGCGGTAAGTGGTGATCGGACGTGGACGCATTTCCTGTTTGACGGTAAGTGGAAATATACCAGGTATACCAGGGAGCCAGGTCCGTCTGGTGACTACTACGCTCAATCTCTCAGCAGAGACGCGCGCGCGTTCTTCTACTTCACGAACGCGGACACCTTCACGCTCTATGGGAAGGGCGGCGGCTTTGGTGGCGCGGACGTGTATGTGGATGGCGTGTATCAAGGGTTGTTTTACCAACGGGGTAAAACCACCTGGCAAGAACCGTTCACTGCGTCCGGCTTCGATCCAGATGTGACGCATGTGGTCGAACTGCGCATTCACATTGGAAGCGGCTTCGCGAAGAAGTTTAACATCGACTGGATGCTGATTCATGGGCGTCCGGTACTCGAACCCGGCACGTATGAACAAGACGCGATGGTGCCTATCGGCACGGGCTTGGACGGGCGCGCGATCCAGTTCACCGGGACATGGACCGATGTGGCGGATGTTCTTGCGAGTGGCAATGCGCACACGGTCTCGACCAAAGAAACCTGGAACTATAAGAGACAGCTTGCGCCGGTAGTGGAAGCCACTTTTGAGGTGACAGGCGCGACATCGGTGGTGGTCTACCGCCATATGCGCAAGTCTTACGGTACGGCAGACGTGTATGTGGATGGCAGGTACCATTCCTCGTTCAATAGCTACGTCAAAACACCTGCTGTGGGGACGTTCCAGGAACCGTACACCATCGCCGGACTTGATCCAGGCTTCAATCATTTGATCACTATCACGCCACAGCCACAGGGCAAGCGAGCCAACAGGTACGATCCGATTGACATCGACTACATCGAAGTGCGTGATACCGAGACACCCGGCGCGACCTACATCGAAAACGAACGTGTCGAAAACAATGACACCACCGCCAACGCGGGCGGCGCGATTGCCTACGCCGGGAGTTATTGGACTGGCACAACGGGCGGGGTATCCACGACCACCAATAAGGGCGACCGCGCGGTGGTCACGTTCTACGGCAACACGTTCCAGGTGTTTGTGAACCTGGAAAGTGGCTCTATCGCCGGGACCGCCGAAGTCTATATCGACGGGGTGCTGCACACGATATATAAGATGAAGGGCACGGGCCTCGACGTACCGATTTCGGTGGTTGGGCTGGACGAGCGTTTCCATGTTGCCGAAGTGGTGCTGAAGAAGGGCAGCCGGCTACACATCAACGCCTTCGCTGCGTGGACCGTACAGCCGCTCGTAGGGCCGCAGGTCCTTGATTTCCTACCACTCAACCCCAACGTTTATCAAACGGGGAACTGGGTCAGTAACGGCACGGCATGGGAAACCAAAGAGAAGCTATCCGCGCAGTATTTCTACGTGCAAGATGTGGATACGTTGATGTTGACGCACGCTGGCGACCTCAGGCGCTATGGCGATATCGAAGTCTATGTTGACGGCAGACGGCACACCACCATCGACCTGGCAGCAATCAGGAATGGTCCTACGGAGGCGACTTACATGATCGCCGGGTTGGGCAGCCGCGATGTAGGCCACTGGATTGAAATCCGTAATCCCAAGACGAAGTACACGGGGTTAGTCCAGGTTGAACTCCTCAATTACGCTGGTCCGACACTGGGTACAGGCCAAATGGTTGAGGGTGAAGGCACAGATGTCCTACAACGTTATGGTCGCTGGTTGCAGAAACCCGGTACACCAAACAGCAAGTACAGCGGCAACTACTTCATCCAAAAGAGAGACAAGCACGTCCATATGTACATCCCGGTGCAGGGCATCAACTACCTGACAGTGTACCGCCTCACCGGTGTGCCCGGCAATATCGATGTGTATATCGATGGCGCGTACTGGGGCACGATGTACAACAAGGGTGGTGCCGCACCGAATGTGCCCTTCACGATTGGCCCGATCCCGAACCCGGATGATCTGCATATCGTTGACCTGCGCGAGAATCACAAGAACAAGAAATTCGGCATTGACTACGTCGTGGGGCTGGGCTTATCGACGCTTCAGATGGGCTGGTACGAAAACGATGACGTGGCCTTTGTCGGTGGCACGGACCCCGACTCCGGCACCGTCTACGATGCCGCCTACACCGGCAACTGGACGCTCATAGTTGACCCGCTGGCCTCTGGCGGCTCGTATCAGCGTGGTAAGTCAAAGGCGCGTCTGGACGCGATCTTCTATGGCAACAAGCTCACGATCTATCGCCATAACTGGCGGTACGCGAAAGCCATGACGGTTTGGGTAGATGGCACAGCCTACACGTTATACGGGAAGGAGAGTACGCAACGTTACGACGTGGCGCACACGATTTTGTTGCCTAATGGAGGGCCACACTCGCTCGAAATTGTCAGCGAGTCCGGCAAGAACGACTTCGACGCGCTGCACATCGAGTACGTCGCGCCCGCCTACTATGGGGCGTACCAACATACCGATGATCTGTACGTGGCGTTGAACGGCCCGCACGGGTCCTTTGACTGGTTGACCGCTGATAGCGGTGCGGCCTCTGGCGGCTCCTATGCCTGGACTAACGTGAAGTATACCAGTATGTCATTCATGTTCTATGGCGACGATGTCACCGCGTACTGGGAAGAAGACACCGACTGGGGCAAAATGCTGATTTACCTTGATGGCGAGTTTGTCGAAGAATGGGATCAGCACGCGTACTTCGTGGACGACACGTTCGGTTACACGCTGTCGAATCTGGGACGTGACACGCATGTGTTGGAATTCCGGTTCGAGGGCAAGCGGAGCAAGGGGAAGAAGCAGATTAACCTCGATGGTTTCGCGGTTGATCATGCGCACTTCCCGCGTCCGGGTGATGTTGACACGCCCACGCTGCCGGGTGATATCTTCCTGGCGGAAGCGGGCTGCTATGAAGAACTGGAACCGCAGTGGGACTATCACGGGCCGCATAGCGCGTCCTGGTTCACCTATCAATCCGCAGCGGCATCGAGCGGCAAGTACCGTCAGGCGGCAGGCGTTGCTGGCGACGAGATTTACGCCGAAGTCTCGCTGTCAGGTGTAGACGGATTCGCGTTGGTCTATCACACCGGGCCGCAGGGCGGTATCGCGGAAGTGCGTATCGACGGTGTCTCGATTGGCACGATCGATATGTACAGCGTCACCGATCAGTGGCAGGTGGTGTACACCTACGCCGGTGCGCCGCTTGATCCGGCGGTCACATACTCTCTGCAAGTCTGGTTCACGGGGACGGC
>CBEVZO010000242.1:0-6003 GCA_965554365.1 uncultured Anaerolineae bacterium | reverse complement strand
GGGGGCCGTCGCAAACGGAAAACCGTGTTTGCGCAGCCCTCCGTCTTGTTCCAGCCTGCTGCATGGCTTTCCGGGCATACGCGCACACACTCGCCGCCACCCAGCGATCCAGGCGGTCCGCAGCGTAGTGAACAGGACTCGCGACCTGCGTTACCGGTCGCGATGTCTCGCAACGGAGCGCAGGACTGCCTGGATCGCGCGACGGTCACGCCTCGCCCAACAACTCGCGCACAGCCGTGTGTGGATCGATCTCACGCGTGATCATGCGCCGGATCACCGCGTCGAGCGCCTCCGGGCCACGTTGCGCGAGCAGGCGTTGCAGCAAGGTGTCGCGCAGGCGCTCGATCAACTCGGACTCGGCGCGCAGCCGTTCACGATCCTGTATGATGCCGGAGTCCTGCAAATGCGCGCGGTGCTGCTGGATCGCGTTAATCACCGCGTCGATGCCCTCATGTGCTGTCGCGACTGTTTTCAGGATCGGCACATTCCAGAAATCATACTCCGGTTCGGCAGGCGCACCATCGTGCTGCTGCATCACCACCCCGTGATGGCTCACCGTGCGGAAGCGATGGCCGAGTTCGAGCATTGCTTTCAGCGCACGCACGGTGTTATCGGCTCCGAGGCGGTCGGCTTTGTTCACGACGAGAATATCGGCGATCTCTAGAATCCCCGCCTTGATCGCCTGCACATCGTCGCCCAGGCCCGGCGCATCGACCACAATGGACGTGTACGCCGTGCGCGCGATATCGACCTCGCTCTGACCCGCGCCCACCGTCTCGATGATCACGTAATCAAAGCCCGCCGCATCCAGCACGCGGACCACGTCGCTGGTCGTCGTCGCGAGTCCGCCCAGATTGCCGCGATTCGCCATGCTGCGGATGAACACGCCCTTATCCCCGGTGAGATCGGTCATGCGAATCCGGTCGCCCAACACCGCGCCCCCGCTAAACGGACTCGTGGGGTCCACTGCGACGATGGCGACGGTATGATCGCTCACCCGCAGCGCGCGCGTCAGCGCATTGACCAGCGTGGATTTGCCCGTACCCGGCGCACCGGTCACGCCAATGAGATACGCGCGTCCGGTGTGCGGATAGAGCGCAGCGAGGGCCGTGTGAGCATCAGCGGTTTGGTTCTCGACGCGTGTGATCAGGCGGGCCAGCGCGCGCCGTTCGCCGTTCAGCACGCCCTGTACGAGTGCGGCGGTGTTGTTCTGCACAGCCATACGCGGCTACTCGTTTTGCGCCCGCACAGCGGCGCGGATGTGTTCCACAATGTCGTTGGTGTTCGTGCCGGGGCCAAAGACACCACTCACGCCGAGGTCCAGCAACTTGGCTACGTCTTCGTCGGGGATGATACCGCCAATCAGCAGCAGCACATCGTCCATCCCTTCCGCGTCGAGCAATTTCTTCACGCGCGGGACCAGCGCCATATGCGCCCCGCTGAGAATCGACAGCCCGACGACGTTCACATCCTCTTGCAGCGCGGCCTCGGTGATCATCTCCGGCGTCTGGCGCAGCCCGGTGTAGATCACTTCCATTCCGGCGTCGCGCAGCGCCCGTGCGATAACCTTCGCGCCCCGGTCGTGCCCATCCAGGCCGGGTTTGGCGATCAGAACGCGGATTTTTTGTTCGCTCATAATGTCTCCGTGTAAGCAATTGTTCGCGTAGGGGCGTATTGCTATACGCCCATGCGACGATTATACCGGAAACGCCGCGTCCCGTGTACGGCGGTTGGTTGGGCGTCTATACCCTGGCTTTTTGATCCGCGTTTATCTGCGTTCATCCGTGTCCCATTCAGTTTTTCTATTCCGGCCCGCCTCCCGAACGCAAAAACTCTCTTAACACCGCTACCCACCCCGCCTGTGGACTCACCAATTCCGGCAGGTCATTCACCTCCGCCCAGAACAGTGTGAACGTATGCCCGTCCGTGTCCACCGTCCAACGCTCCGGCGTATCCCCCGCGTGATCGAACACGTAAAAATGCCGCCGCCACCCTGTCGCCAACACATGATCCGGCACCCACGCGGTGATCTCGAACGTGGTGTACTGCGGATCGGGGAAGCGATCCGACTCCGTGAATGTGATCTGCGTGTACCCCGCCGCACGCCGGTTGACGCGCACCATCAACCCGCTGCGCAACCGTACCCAGTCCCAACTGGTCGGATCGGGGCGTGCATAAGCGGGTGTCGGTTCCGCGAGGATGGCGTAGCCCTCCGGCGGCGCGCTGATCCGGTGGCCCAGCGTCGCGCGTAGTGTCAGATCGCGGAGTCCGGTTTCTTCGTGCGCTTCACGACGCGCGGCGGCCACTGGTGCTTCGCCCGGCTCGACGGTCCCCGCTGGGAGTTGGTTCCCCGCGAAGGGATGCGCAAACAGCAGTAGCTCGGTGCGTCCGGCGCGTTGACGCATGACGAAAACGGTCACTTTGTCCAGCAAGCGCGACATAAATGTTGCCTTCAACGTATAGAGTAGCACGCGTGTGATGACGTGTTGACCACGCGCGCCGAGTTGGGTAAAATACGACCATCAGAACACGCGTTCTGAATTTGGTTGTTGATTGCGTAACTCACAAGGGAGACTATACCATGTCCAGGTTAACCAGAATCACCACACCATATAGTTATTCCGCCGCCGTCGTCGCCGGAGATTATGCGACGCTGGGACTGCATCGCGGGTTTGGCGACACGTTTGCGGCGCAGCTCACGAGCGCGATGGATGCGGTGACGAACACCCTCGCGGAATTGGAGCTTACGCGGGCGGATTTGATCAAGGTGCATGTCTGGCTCAAGCACATTGCGGATTTGCCAGAAATGGAGCAGATATTCCACAATTATTTCCCGCCCCACCAATTTCCCGCCCGTATGACATCGACCACTGAGTTTATCGACGCCGACTGCCTGGTGATGCTCGAAGGTGTTGCGTACTGCGCACGGTAAGCGCGCGCGACGCACAGTATCAGGTCCGGCGTTCTACAGGAGGAAACCCTATGGCTTACCAACATATCGTGATCCAAAACTTCGGCGCACCGGATGTGCTAGACCTGATCACTGCCGACACGCTCCCAGAACCGGGACCGGGCGAGGTCCGGGTGAAAGTGCTTGCGGCGAGCGCGTCGTTTTCGGATATGCTGATCCGGCGCGGCATTTATCCCATGTTGGGCCAGAAACCGCCCCTCACACCGGGCTACGATATGGCCGGCGTGGTGGACGCGCTAGGACCGGGTGTTAGCGGACTCCGTGAGGGACAGATGGTCGCGGACCTGCTCAAAACGGGCGGCTATACGGAATACCTCGTGCGTCCGGCGGCGAGCCTCGTGCCCGTGCCAGAGGGCGTCGATCCTGCGGCGGCGGTGAGCATGGTGCTGACCTACGTCACGGCGTATCAAATGCTGCACCGCATCGCGCAGGTTCCTGCCGGCGGCACGATCCTGGTGCATGGCGGCGGCGGCGCGGTGGGATCGGCGTTGCTCGAACTCGGACGGCTGCACGGCTGCACGCTGATCGCCACCGCATCGCCCGCGTCACGCGCGGTCGTGGAGCAGTTCGGTGCGACAGCCATCGACTACAAGACCGAGGATTTTGTCGCGCGCGTGCAGGAGATCACGGGCGGCGCAGGCGTGGATGCGGCGTTTGACGCGGTCAGCGGAAAAAATATGCAGCGCTCGTTTAAGACGCTCAAGCGCGGCGGAACATTAGCCGGATACGGCTTCGGCAGTCAGGCGCGCGGCGATAAGGAAATTGTCCCGTTGTATTTCCTGTGGTTGATGCTCGCCAACGCGCTCCCGAACGGCAAACGTGCCCAGTTTTATGGCATCGCGGAACGTCGCAAGGCGCACCCCGATCAGTTTACAGCGGACCTCGGCGCGTTGTTCGTTCTGTTGGTGGCGGGCAAGCTGAATCCCGTGATCCAGGAGCAGATGCCGCTCAGCGAAGTGCAGCGCGCCCACCAGATGCTCGATGCGGGCGGGATCAAGGGGAAACTTGTGCTACGCATGCACGCGTGATGTTCGCATAACCTCACCCGACAGATTTGCGCACCCCAAGTCCCCTTTTCGCACGCGGAGAGGGGGCTTTCGTGTGCGATTTTCTCTCCTTCTCCGGCTTGACGGGAGAGGGGGTTGGGGGGTGAGGTGAAGCTTTTCAACCGAATTCGATACAGTACCCGATCTCGAACTGTCGCCAGCCGCACCAATTCCGGTTATCATTAGAGCAGCACAGGGCGGCGCAGCGCATACTCAACTCACACACTCCGCGCCGCAGCAATCCCCGCCCTGATCCACACGTATTGGGGGTGAACATTGTCTGATTCTATGACTTTGCTGGCAGCCATCTTGATCGCGGGCTATGGGCTGCTGCTGCTGATCCTGATGTTGCGGAGACGCGCGCGGCGCGATACCGAGACGCAGTGGCTTATGCTGACGCTGATCGTCGCGCTGATCGGGGCGGCGTTCGTGCTGCTGCCCGCCGACGCACACACGGATGGCTCGTATGAGGTGCTGTTCGTCGGAGAACTGACGCAGCCCGCTGTAGTCATCATCGTCGCGAACCTGATGCTGGTGCTGTTCGGCTTTCACTTGCTGCGCTTCCTGGGGTCCAAACTGGGCGGCCTGTGGCTGGCCGGTGGGCTGATCTGGTGGGCGGCGCAGGCGGTACTCAGCACCACCACTGAAGGCCTGACCATCGGCACACAGGGCTGGTATCGTTACGTCTACGATCCGGTCGAGTGGCCGAACACGCTGGCCTTTGCGGGCTGGTTGGTGTTGGGCGTGCTGCTGATGCTGGCGGCGCTGTACGCGTTCTATCGCGCGCGGCTGCCGGAGATCGCGAATCGCGCGTTGTTCGCGGAACTGCTGATCATCCCCGTGTTTCTCGGTGTGGTGATCGGCACGAGCGACGAAAATCTGCTGACCGAGGCCGGACGTATCGTGCAGTGGGTCGGGTTGGCGGCAGCGGTGTATGGCGTTGTGATCTACCGGTTGTTCGACATCCGGCGCATGATCCGCAATCTGGCCGCGACCGGTGTGCTGACGGTGCTCACCGCGTTAGTGATCTTCATCGCGCTGATCATCGCGCAGGAACTCGATCCTGATACAGAGGGCGTATATGCGATCCTGGCGATGTTGGCGTTGGGCGTCGCAGTCGCCTATTTACCGTTCCGGCTGGGGGTGCAGGCGGTCATGATGCGCGTCTTCGGCTCGTCGCCGGAGAGCATCTCGCAAAAGCTGCGCCAGTTCAGTGACGATATTACGACCGCCGTTGAGCTTGAAGATGTGATGCATGTCACCATGCGGACGCTCGGACAGGTACTCCGTGTGCGGCGCGGCGGCCTCGTGCTGATCAGCGAGGGCGAAGGCGGTGCGCTGGTGCTGGAGCCGGTCGAGCATGGCATGGGCGAAATGCCGGAGGTTACGGGTCAGCTTGCCGCCAACAGCCCGATCCACACGCGGTTGGGGCGGGACCGTTCCGCGCTGCTGCAATATGATCTCGATTTCTCGACACACTTCGCCGACGCACCGACCAGCGAACGCCAGTTTTTCCGGTCGCTGCACATGAGCGCTTACGCGCCGGTCGTGGTCCAAAACCGGCTGGTGGGATTGGTGTGCTGCGGCACGAAAGTGTCGGACGATCCGTTCTCCGATGAAGACCTCGAACTGATGATCACCATCGCCACCCAGACTGGTGTGGCGCTGCGTAATGCACGACTGGTGGCGGACCTGCGGCGGCGCGAATCCGAGCAGGCCGCGTTGACCCGCGAGATGGCGTCCACCAAAGCGCAGGTCGAGCGCCTGGACGCAGTGAAGACCGACTTTATTACCATCGCCAGCCACGAACTCCGCACGCCCCTGGCGCAGATTCGCGGCTACACCGATATCATGGAAGCGATGAATGAGCAGGGGATGCTCGATCAGGATCAGATAGGCGGGATGACGCACAATCTGCGCAAAGCCGCCGACCGTCTGGAGGAGTTGATCGGCGCGATGCTCGACGTGAGTCAACTTGACGTGGAC
>CBEVZO010000241.1:0-6027 GCA_965554365.1 uncultured Anaerolineae bacterium | reverse complement strand
CCGGTCGGCGATGGCACAACAGATGCCTACGCCTATGACGACGACGCCGTGACCATAACCATGCTCGGCGATCAGGGCGATCTGACCGACGATGGTCAGTACCCCTTCATCCGCGCCTGGATCGACGAGATCGACCTGGAACTGTTCATCGATATGAGCCAGGTCGGAACCTACACCGGCAACTTCCACAGCCGTCCCGGAACTTACGATATCTTTCAGGGATCACTGCCCGCGCAGCGCCCCGGTAACATCTACTACTGGCTCACAGCAGAAGAAGCCAGTTTGGGCGGCGTGCGCGCGTTGTGCATGAGCGGCAACCCCGAAAACGTGATCGGGCAACCGTTAAACGCAAGCGGCTGCTCATTCAACGACTATGCACTGGCGTTTGTTGATGACGACACCACCGGCCCGGCTCTGAGCGCGGTCACGTTCAACGATGGCGGCGACGGTCTGGGTGGCGGCAACGACGAAGTCTGCGCCGACGCGGTCGAAGACGGTACAGCCAGCGGCGACAACGACTCCAACGTGGCCTCTGTGACGTTGCTCTACAGCGCGAACCTGGCTGACATCATCATCGGCAACGGCACGTCGGTCACGATGACGCTCACGGGCGGCAACACCTACTGCGCCAGCGGGCTGAATCTGAGCGATCCGACCTACTACCGTGTCGAAGCAGCCAACGACGACGCCGATCATCCCGACGACGGCGACTACACCGATGTGGATGTCTCACGCTCAACAGCGGCCTGCGAAGGCGCAAGCTGCGACTTCCCCACCGGCGACGACGATATCCATTGGGGCGAAGTGCTGCACGATACGCGCAACATCTACTACCGTGAACCGTTTGGCGCAGTGCCGACCGGCAGTACGGTCACGCTGCGACTGCGCACGGCACTCGATGACCTGACCTTCGCGTTTGTGCAAGTTTACAACACGCCCAGCGGCGCGCAAGCGTATGCGATGACGAAAGTCAGCTCGGACGCGACGTACGATTACTACGAAGTGACGATTCCGGCGGCGGATACTGCCGACGCTAACGTGCTGTATTACAAGTTCATCCTGATGGATACCACCGACGAAGATTGGTACGTTGATGATCACACCCACGACCAGTGGGATCATGAGGATCGCTTTGAGAACGGTACAGGCATGATGGTCGATGATGGGCTGGACAGCGCCTATGCTGACAACAGCTTCAACATCACCGTATACGACGCCGCGTTTGATACGCCGCTCTGGGCGCAGAACGCGGTGATCTACCAGATCATGCCAGACCGCTTCCGCAACGGTGATCCCACCAACGATGACGCGTGGCCTTACCCGGACCTCTACGGCACGCCCACGTACCTGCATCCCGACTGGAACGAAGCGCCGGTCAACCCGCGCGACGATACCAGCCCGTTCTTCAACCAGTGGAGCGCGGACTTCTTTGGCGGGGACTTGCAGGGCGTCATGGATGAGTTGGACTATCTGCAATCCATTGGCGTGACGGCCATCTACCTGAACCCGATCTTTGCGTCGCCGTCGAATCATGGCTACGACACCTCCAACTACCTGCAAATCAACCCGCGCTACGGCGACAACGCACTGTTCGCACTGTTCGCCGCCGAAGCTGAAGAACGCGGGATCAAGATCATTCTGGATGGCGTGTTCAACCACTCCGGCGCAGACTCGACCTACTTCGACCGCTACAACCGTTGGGATGCCGACGGCAACCCGGTCACGGGCAACGATGGTTCCGGCGCGTGTGAAGCGGCAGGCTCTGTGTTTGCCGACTTCTACAACCTGATCGATGATGGGACGGGACCGTGCTACGACGGGCACAACTATGAATCATGGTGGGGCTATGACTCGCTGCCGCTGCTGATTGATGGGTTGTCGGGCAACGATGTACGCGACTTCGTCTTCGATGAGGACGGCGATGGCGACAACGGCCTAACCGGCGATCCGGGCGTGGTGCAATACTGGTACAACATGGGCGCGGACGGCTGGCGCTTCGACGTGGCCGACGACATCCCCCATGATTTCTGGGCCGAGTTCCGCGCGCAGGTGAAGGACGACGATGGCTACGATGGCCCGTTGTTCACCGAGGTGTGGTACGAAGCACAGCCCTGGATTATGGGCGACCAGCTCGACGCCACGATGAACTACCGCTACCGTAAGGCTGTGCTGGGCTTCCTGGCAGACGCCGACTGGACCGACAACGACAACAACGGCGCGGCGACCATGTACCAACTGTCGCCGACCGAGTTCGACTACATCCTCGGCTCAATCCGCGAGGACTATCCGGCTCCGGCGCTGTATACCATGATGAATCTGATGGATTCGCATGACACCAACCGCGCGCTGTTCGTGTTGGATGAAGCATCCGCCTCGACCGCCGACGCTGTGGCTAAACTCAAGATGATGGCGGCGCTACAGTTCACCTATATCGGCTCGCCGACGATCTACTACGGCGACGAAGCGGCACTCGGCGCGACCAGCTACGCAGGTTACGGGCTATGGGGCGCGGGCTATGGCGACGCGAACGGGATGCAGGACGATCCCTACAACCGCCACACCTATCCCTGGGACCCGGACCTGGAAGACGACTACAACACCTGGACCGGTAGCGGACTCTTCGAGTTTGACAGCGTGGACGGCCCCGTGCCTCCCACGACCACCTACACCGGCGACGTGCGCGCGTACTACCAGATTCTTGGCCTGACGCGCAGCAACTACCCGGTGCTGCGGTCGGGTGACGTGGTGACACTGCTCACCGACGACGCCAACAACGTCTACGCCTACGCGCGTGTGAACGGCACAGACTGTGCCCTCGCGATCTTCAATCGCAGCACAGGCACGCAAAATGTCACGCTCAACGGTCTGCCCGCCGAATGCACTGGCACGTTCTTCGACGTGCTGAATGGCGGCGCAGCATGGACCGTTGCGGGCAACAGCCTGACAGTGAACGGGATCGCCGGACTGAGCAGCGCGGTGTTGGTCCCGGCGCTGGGCATCAACGGACTGGAACTGCCCCCGGCAGTTGTGGAAACCACCAGCACAGATATCGCTATCGACAAAAACACTTCCACGCCAGTCAGTGCGCTGGTGTTTGACGTGGCGGGGCAGGCGCTCCCGGCAGGCGTGACAGTAAACTTTACGCTCGTCAGCGGTGGGGGTAGCCTGAGCAGCACCTCGGCAGTCACTGACGGTCTGGGTATCGCTACCGTGACGTATACCGGCGAGAACAAGTTCGACGTCGCCGTCATCCAGGCAAGCATTACCGCGCCTAACGGTGTTACCTACAGCAGCTCTATCGCAGTCTTTGTCGGGTTCAAGGCGAACGCGACCAACCGCCTGAGCGTGAATACCGGCATTGGCCCGCACTTCGTCGATGGCTTCACGGCGGGGCTGGATGTCGCAGCGACTAAGGTCGGCACGGGTGAACCGGTGGTCAGCCTGGGACAATACGACGCGAACCCTTACAAAAAAGGCAACCAACCAGTCGCCTCAACCTTCGTGGACGTGAACCTCACCGACGTCGCCGATGTAGAAATGCTCGCGATCCGCGTGCGCTATACCGACGAAATCGACGAGGACACGCACCAACTGTACTGGTGGGATGGCAAGGGCTGGATCGCTACATCACCCGTCTATGTGGACGTTGACCTGAACGAAGTGACGCTCGAAGTCACCAACGCCACCACACCCAGCCTGAACGATCTGACTGGCTCGGTGATGGTGGTCGGTGATCCGGGCTACTACGATCCGAATGCGCCCGCCGAAGACGACGACACTGCCGCTGGCGGTGGTGGTGATGGCACGGCGGCAGGCACAGTGCCCGACGACGTAACCGCGCTGCCCTCCACCGGCTACGCGCAGGAAACATCCCGCGACGCGTTGCCGGTCAGCACGCTGATCGCGATAGCGTTCGGCGGACTGATGGTGCTCGGCGGAGCGATCCTGTTCTGGCGGCGGAAAACGCGCATCTAGAGCCACACAGTAATCTCAGGGGCGGTGAACCTCACCCCCCGGCCCCCTCCTTTCAGGGATAGGTTTTTCGTTGTTCAAGGTTCTGACCAGTTTTTTGTTCAGACAGATTGTTCCTAAACGGGTCTAAAAAGGTCAGAATGGCTCAAAGCTCATGGTTTTCTCAATAGAAAAGTTGTCACAACATGAGTTTGTTGAGCTAGAATCAAATACCTACCCCTGAAAGCCGGTCCCCTCTCCCGCCAAGCCGGAGAGGGGGAGCAAAGCGCACACAAAAATCCCCCCTCTAACGCTTGCGCAGTAAGCGCCTCGGCTGGAGGGGGGATTCGGGAGGAGACCTTACCACACACACTACGAACGCATACTTAGCCCGATGCGGCCCCGGTCCAGGTCTACATTCAGCACCGTGACCTCGATCACGTCCCCCACGCTGACCACCGCATACGGATCATCTACGCGATGATCGGCCATCTCAGAGATATGCACCAATCCGTCCTGCTTGACGCCGATATCTACAAATGCGCCAAAATCGACCACGTTGCGCACCGTGCCGCTGAGCGTCATGCCCGGCTGCAAATCTTCCATCTTGAGTACGTCCGAGCGCAGCAACGGCGGATCGAGTTCGCTGCGCGGATCGCGTCCGGGGCGCGTGAGATCGTCCAGAATGTCGTTGAGCGTCGGAACGCCCACGCCGAGTTGTTCCGCCAGCGCGGGGGCATTCACATGTGCCCGCTGCTCGCGCACTTTGTGCGGCAGATCGGGATCGTCCAGCGGCAACCCCAATTCTTTGAGCAGCGCCCGCACCACCTTATACGATTCCGGGTGTACGCCCGTGTTATCGAGCAGAGTCGCGCCATCCGGCACGCGCAAGAAGCCCGCCGCCTGCTCGAATGTCTTCGCGCCCATACCCTTGACCTTTTTCACCGCCGCGCGCGACACAAACGCCCCTTGCTGATCACGCAGTTCGACAATGCGCTCCGCGAGTTTGGGACCGAGTCCGGCAACGTGTTGCAGCACCGCGGGCGAGGCCGTGTTTACGTTCACCCCGACACGGTTCACCACCGATTCGATCACGTCACCCAGCTTGATTTCGAGCGCCTTCTGATCCACATCGTGCTGATACAGTCCCACGCCAATACTACGCGGATCGATCTTCACCAGTTCCGCCAGCGGATCAAGCACACGGCGCGCAATCGACACCGCGCCACGCATCGAAACATCCAACTCCGGCAATTCCGCGCGCGCCAGCGGTGATGCTGAATACACCGACGCGCCCGCCTCATTGACAATCAAATACTGCGCGTCGATGTCCTCACGCAGCAGCGCAGCGACGAGTTCTTCCGTTTCGCGCGACGCCGTGCCATTGCCAATAGCGATCACGTCTACACTATGCTGCCGCACCAGCGCCGACAGCGTTTGCAGTGCCTCGTTGCGCTGTTTCTGCGGCGGGTGTGGGTAAATCGTCTTCGTCGCCAGCACTTTGCCCGTCACGTCCACCACCGCCACCTTGCTACCCGTGCGGAACCCCGGATCGATCCCCAACACGACGCGCTCTTTCAGCGGCGGCTGTTGCAGTAGCCCGCGCAAGTTCGTCGCGAAGACCGTGATCGCGTGATCATCGGCCTTGTCGGTCAACTCGCGGCGCACTTCGCGCTCGATAGCCGGCGCGATCAGACGCTTGTACGCATCCTGTACCGCAGTAGAGAGATGATCCGCAAACGGCGACCGGCGATCAGGCGGATACAATCGCAGCAGCCGCGCGACAATATCCTCGTCCGGCGCGTTGACCTTCACCTTAAGCACGTCTTCGCGCTCGCCCCGGTTCAACGCCAACACCTGATACTGGCGCAGCCGTCCCAAACGCGCCTCGAACTCGTAATACGTGCGGAACACGCCCTTCGCGTCTTTGGACTCGTCGCTCAGCGCAGCGATCAGCACGCCCTGCCGCCAGGTGTGTTGACGCGCCACATCTCGCGTGCGCGCATCATCGGACACTGTTTCCGCGACAATGTCCCGCGCACCCTGATACGCATCGTCCACCGTCGGCACAGCGTC
>CBEVZO010000240.1:0-6033 GCA_965554365.1 uncultured Anaerolineae bacterium | reverse complement strand
GGGTGAGGCCGTTCTTCGCAACACAACAAACTACTGACAACTCGTTCGTGGACCCATGACGGCTTAGTGGCTGGCGCTGTTAGAATCCATGATTGCCCTACCAAATTGTACGCAACAACCGCGATTCGGTTGTGCAGGGCGCAGTAGCCGCCGGTTCGAAGGGCGATAACGCAATGTACAGCAGCATCAACGCATCACCAACCATGCACATTGATACTATACACATGACTCATGGACTTAACGACTAATCCTCGGTCTGGAACTTCATCTCATAGCCACCGACAGCGTCCTCAAACGTGATTTCCAACAACCACACGCCCGCCACAGCGTCAAGATCGTGCGTCCACGCGTTTTGCTCACCCTCCACCACGCCGTTCCACACGTTGCCATTGGGATTCGTGAGCTGCCACGCAATCGCGCCCGCGGTCGTTTCGGCGCTGATATGAAAAGTGATCGCGGTTTGGTGTTCGTCCACCTCGATCTCGTCCAACTGGATGTCAGTATGTGGCGCACTGAAGTTGCTCTGTGATGCGTGTTCGGTGATGCTGTGCGTATCGGACAAACCGCACCCCGCCAACATGACCATCCCGATAATGCTGATACTCAATAAAAACCAACGTGACGTTTGCATAGGATTTTCTCCTCCCAAGATACTCACATTCCCTATACGCATAGTGTGCGCGTGGGGTTGCAGTGAGCATTGGGGAAGCAAAGGATAATACTTTATACGCCATCAGGCACGCGTTACGACTTGCTCGCCCGCGTGATCATCGTCTCCAGATAGCGCGATTGCACCTGCTTCACAGCCAACGTGCGCTTGACCGGCGGCAGCTTCAGAATCGCACCGAACAGCGTCCGCAGCGCGCGGTGACTCCACAGGTCCGTGCGGTCGAAGAGCAGGTCTTGCAACTGTCCACGCTCGGTTGCCGCCAGCACGACGCGGTGCGCGAACGTCTTGGGCGGGATCACGCGCTCCGCACGCGGCTGCATCGCGATGCCGTCCTGATCACACATCCGCGCACAGACGCCACAGCCCAGGCACACATCCTCATTGACCAGCGCCTTTTTTGCTTTGGGCTTCGCGGGGTCATGCGCCGAGACAAGGCTGATCGCCTCAATGGGACAGACATTGACGCATTTGCCGCAGCCGTTGCAATTATCCGTGTCCACTTCCGGCAAGAAATTCGTGGTGTGCAGCGGATTCAACGGCGCGAATCGTCGCGCAGCGATCATCGCTTCGCAGCAGCACCCGCAGCAGTTGCAAATGAAGTTCACTTCTTCGCGGGCGTTGTCGCCAAACTGCACGAGATTGTGATCATACGCCTGAGCGAGCAGGTCTTGCCCCTCGGCGGCGTCCACCTGACGCGCGTGTCCATGCCGGATCAACGCCTGCGCGGTGTCGTTGAACGTCATGCAGATATCCATCGGCGCGCCACACGCCTGATCGACATGCTGCATCTTGTGGCGACAGTAACACATGCTGATCCCCATGTGCGTCGCCGTGTTGACCACTTCGGACGCGCGCTCGTAGTCGAACACGCGCACGGTTTCCGGGATCACGCGCTCGTTGATGAAGATGCGTCCCATCTGCGTATCGCTGCGCGCGAACATCTCACCGAAGAAATTCGGCTCAATAGTGCAATATTGGTGATACAGTTCCGCGAGCATCTTCTGATCGACATCGTCGCGCAGCCGCATCATCGAAAACTCGATGAACCCGGCCATCGGCGGCGGCAGCGTGTAGCTCACCTTGCCGTCGGGACGCGGCGTATCGATCAGCAGCACCCGACTCGCGAGATCGTCCAGCACACGCTGCGTGGCGGCTTCGTCCATGCGCCAGATGCGCGCGGCATCCCGCACAGTGAACGTCGTGACCGGCACTTGCGCGATCAAGGCGGCTTCGCGTTCGGTGAACAGCGCTTGCAGAATCTTGTAGAGCGTGGGGGTCGGCGGCGCGCCCTGCGGAAAACGGTTCAGGCGCTCCACGAGTTGGTCGTAAGCGTGGGGATGACCGTTGGCTGTGGTTGTCATAGCGTGACCTCGGTGATACTCCTCATGGTGTGCGGTCCATACGCCTGATTGTACCGCGCGGGAGGCGTTTCGCGCGATTTTGGGGTGTATTCATGCTCGCCCCAATTGTGCCCAAACCTCGCTGCGCCTACAATAAGGGACACATGCCGCACAAATTACATTTTGCATTCAAGAGGTGATCATTATGCCAACCAACCTCCCCCCCGAATACTACAAGATCGAGGAAAGCTACCGCAACGCCGAAACGCCGCCCGAAAAGATCATGTACCTGGAGGAGATGATGGCCGTCATCCCCAAGCACAAGGGGACGGACCATCTGCGCGCGGACCTGCGACGCAAGCTCTCGCGGCTCAAGGAAGCGGCAGAGTCACGCAAAGGCGGCAGCCGCTACGCCTCCCCGTTCCAGATCGAAAAGGAGGGCGCGGGGCAAGTCGCGGTGATTGGTCCCGCGAATGTGGGCAAGTCCAGCCTGGTGAAGGCGCTGACCAACGCCGATCCCGACATCGGCGACTATCCCTACACCACGCAGGTTCCGATCCCTGGCATGATGCGTTATGAGAACGTGCAGATTCAACTGATCGACACGCCGCCCATGAGTGCCGAATTCGAGGAGCCGCAGTTGATGCACCTGATCCGGTTGGCAGACCTGGTGCTGTTGGTGTTGGATTTGCAAGGATCGGCGATCCAGCAATACGAAGACGCGCTGGAACACCTGGCGAAGTTCCGCATTCTGCCCGCCAGCCATGAAGACGAGTATGAGGGCGAACACCGCATCACCTTCAAGCCGCTGCTGGTCCTCGCCAACAAGACCGACACGGACGCGCACCACGAGGATTTTCAGGTGTTGTGCGAACTCATCGAGGACAAACCGTGCCCGTTCATCCCGGTGTCGTCGGGCACAGAGCGCGGTCTGGACGATTTGCGGCGCAGAGTCTTCGAGGCGCTGGACCTCGTGCGCGTCTACTCGCAGCCACCGGGCAAAGAGCCGAACTTCGACCAGCCATTTGTCATGGGGCGCGGCGGCACAGTGGAGGATTTCGCGGCGAAGGTGCATAAGGATTTTGTGGAGGGCCTGAAATCCGCGCGGGTGTGGGGTCAGGGCGTGTTTGCTGGGCAGAAAGTCGGGCGCGATCATGTGTTGCACGATGGGGATGTGGTAGAGTTGAAGACGTAACCCCACGTCCCACAGAGGAAAAGAGCAACGCTATGCAGTGGTTGGACCGCTTGACCGGGAAAAAACCCAACGACGCGGACTATCTCGACGCACCGCGCGACAGTTTTCCGCTGGTGTTTGGCTTTGCTAACGAGAAGCTGCTGATTCGCATTTACCACCACCGTGTGCGTTATCCACCGGAAGCGGTGCATTGCTGGACCTATGTCACCGCTGGCATGTGGCGCTATGGACAAAAAGACATTGTGTTATCACTGCGCTGTCTGCCCGAAGAAATGGCAAACGATCCACTGCTTGTGCCCAAGCGCCCCGCGTCGTTCTTGCACAGCGTGTGCAAACTCGCGATGCAGGGCAACACCGTAGACCTCGGTGGCTACTCGGAGTTCGCCGAGCCGGGGGCGGTGGTCGGTGATTTCAAGGGCACGATCTATGTGGAAGCCCAGTACGCGCACGGTGTGACGCTGCCGCATATGGGGGCGCTGGCGGCGATCCTGGTCTATGAGGAGGAGTTAGAACTCGTCACGCGTGGCGGAGCAACCAGCATCACCGCGCGCCTGGGCCGTGAGAAGCTCTATTTCCCGGTTCCATTTTGGTCAGATCGTACACGTCCTCCACTGCCGGTGCTACAAGAAACACTCGCCAAGAGCGTTCATCTCACCACACCGACCGGTTTTATGCGCGCGAGCGCGGTCTTGCAGGACAATGTTGTGACACTGCAACTCCCGCGTCTGCAAAAAAATCAGTTTGCGCAGTTGCCCGATCTCGAACCGCACGCTTCGTTTACCCTCACCCTCCAACCCGACCCGGCGGCGGAGGGATGTCTGGTGTGGTCGCCGGACGGCAACCCGGTGAACAAGATTATGCGCGATAGCTCACCCGGTATGCGCACGAGTGGGTGTTTCATCGGCTTCACACCAAAGGACGACGGTCGGCGCACGCTGGGCATTGTGGAGGATGGCTTCATACTACACGCCGATATCGCGACGGTGCTGGCCGTGCGTGAGGCGCTGTACGAGGGACGCCCGTTGCACGCTAAGGGGTTCGATGTGTACTCCGAATTCCGCATCGAGTGGTTCGAGCCATCATTTGTGCGTCTGCCCTATCCCAGGCCGTTATTGCAGCCCACACCAGAAGACCTGGGACGTCCCGACGTCCTGCCCGGCCCCGCATTGATCAGCAACCCCATTGTCGCGCTGTATACGCTGCTGGACGATGTCTCGTTGAACATCGGGAGCGATCCGTTCAATCGTTTCCTGGCGCAGATCGACCGCACGCTGTGTGATGTGATCGCGCCGCTGCCCCGCGCGACGAACGCCGATCTGGTGATCTACATCACAGTATATGAGAGCAGTCGCTTCATAGTATTAGTATCTGTGCGCGGCCCGGATCAGGCGACGAACGACGCGCTCAATCCGCACATAGTCGAACTGGGCCAGCGCCTGGAAGCGTTGGAGGGACCGGCGCTCAAGATCAGACAGCCGATCACGTTCGCCTATGTTGTTGGCATCGGCGCGGCGTCGGGAAAGCCGCTGCTCACGGTGTTTTAGTGAAAGACTGTCAGAGCCATTTGAAAAGTCATGTCTTGAATTTGACTTGAATTCACCTCACCCCTAAATCCCCTCTCCACGCGCGGGGAGGGGACTTTGCACGCGGGTTGCTCCCCCTCTCCATAGGTTGCATCGAGCGCCAGCGAGATCAACTGTCTCGGATGGAGAGGGGGCCGGGGGGTGAGGCCGTTCTTCGCAACACAACAAACTACTGACAACTCGTTCGTGGACCCGCGCGGGGAGGGGACTTTGCACGCGGGTTGCTCCCCCTCTCCACGCGGGGCCGGGGGGTGAGGTAAACTTTACTATCGGACGATCCCCCCAAGAATCCAACAGGCCCGGCGAGCATCCACCGGGCCTGCGTAGGTGTAGAAGACCCCCTCCGTTGCCCAACCTGCGGCTGGACGCCACCTCCTCCGCTGGCAGGAGAGGAAAAACCGCGCGCAGCACAGTTCCCTCCCTGTCAACGGGGAGGGCCAGGGTGGGGTCGCTCGTTTTATTCTGCGGCGGGCAGCCCCAACTCCGCGAGACGTCCATCTTCCACATGGCAGGATTCGCAAGCCAGCGCGTTAGTGGCGGGCGCGACCATGTGCGAGATCGGCCACATCATTTCCGTCTCGACCCAATCATATTCACCGCTGTACGGCGCACCGATGGCGTCCATCGCCGTCTGGATCGCGTCGTTCCAGTCCCAGAACTTCCAGTACGCGGTCGTGTCGTCCGGCCCGGAGGGGAACAGGTGCGGTGCAACAAGCGTGCTGTTCACCGCGTCGTAGGGCTGGATCGCGCCGAACGCCTTCACCGGCCAGATACGCGCATCGGGATCGTCCGGGCCGCCCTGCAAGACGTTGATCGAGACCACGCCAGAGGGATCGATTTCGGTATCGATCAACGTGTAGACCACCGTGCCGTTAAACCATACGTACTCCGGCACCACGTTTTGTTCCCACACGAAACCGCCCTTCTTCGTGTCGTAAATGATCACGCCGGCGTCGTCACGGGTCGTGAACGGGCTACCCTCGTCGTTCATCTCCCCGGCGGTGGACCAGTCCCACCACATCTTCGTGGGCATTGCGCGCGCAAATTCGGGGATATGGCACGTCTGGCAAGCGATGGTGGTCGTGTGATCATTCAGCACCACCGACATTTCGCCCGCAGCGTGCGGTTCTTCAGTGTGGCACGCAGCGCATGAGGTCTGCGCGTCGATATCGTCACCAGCGACCGGCACATCGTAACGGCTGCCGTCGATCTGGTGCGCTTCGGTAGCGTGACAGGTCGTGCAGG
>CBEVZO010000239.1:0-6035 GCA_965554365.1 uncultured Anaerolineae bacterium | reverse complement strand
GTGGGCCAGGAGCTAACAATCCCGGCGGCAGGATTATACTCCCCCGCCGCAGCGAATGCACCGCCCGCGCCCACCAACGTTGGCAAGTCGATTGTGGTGTCCACGCAGCAGCAGCGCATCTTCGCCTACGAGAACGGGCAGTTGGTGCATTCGTATCTCACCTCAACGGGACTGCCGGACACCCCCACCGTACTCGGCGACTACAGCATCTACCGCAAGTACGAGAAAACCGACATGCGCGGCCCCGACTACTTCCTGCCGGACGTGCCCTACACGATGTACTTCTACCAGGGCTACGGCATTCACGGGACGTACTGGCACAACAGCTTCGGTCGCCCGATGAGTCACGGGTGCGTCAACCTACCTACCGAGCAGGCACAATGGTTCTTCGACTGGGCGGAGGTCGGAACACCGGTGCGCGTCATCTAACGCCTGATCCGAGAAAACAGAAAACGGTCAATCGTGTGTAGATTAACCGTTTTCGATTTGCCTGTAGTTACTGGATCATGCAGTGGCAGCGGCGTGCGGAGCCAGCACCGTCCGCGCGATCAGCACACCAAACACAATCGTGGCGATCAGGTAGAAGTGCAGTCCGTAGCCCATGAACGCCCCGATCAGCACCACCGGCCAGAAGAACACAAACACCGCGATCTGCCAGCGACGCGACGCAAGCTGTCCCGTGCCAATGACGTAGTAAAACAGCACCGGCAGCAGAATGAAGTCCATGAACACCGCGCTGAACCACCCCGCGAGCAAATAGCCCAACAGCGTCCAACCAAGCGCCTTGACCGGATTGCTGGTCCAACTCAGGCCGCCCTGAATCGCACGGTACAGCCCTGTCGCAAACGCGACCAACGCGGCGAGTTGCAACAGCAACACCACCGGCTCCAGATCGGACACGCCAAAACGATGCAGCAGCGCCAACAGCGACGAGTTGCTCGTCCAGAAGTCGCCGGAGTCCACAAAGGGGTAGTTGGACGACACATTGAGGATCATCTGCACCCACTCAATGTGTAGCTCGAACACGTACTGCGGACCCTTCCACAGCGCCGCCAGCACAAACCCCGCCACATACAACCCCACCGTGCCGATCACCACGTTGCGCACAAACTTACGGTCGTCGTTCCAGACCAGCACCACCGCCGCGAACGGCCCAAACAGGAAATTCGGCTTCATCGCACCCACCGCAAACAGCATCAACGCCGCGACCACGACACGCTGCTTCCGCGCGCTCCACACCGTGACGGCATACGCCGCGTAGAGGCCGAGCGCGACATTGGCAAGCGTGGCGTTGGCCCAAAAACTCTCGTGCGTCATAAACACAACGACTGGCAGCAACCCGGTGAAGCTGATCCCGACAATAACTTGCAGTTCCCCCTGCCACAGCCACGTCCCGGCGAGATACAGCGCCAGCAGCGTGACGAAAAACACCAGCAGCAGCGCCTGTTCACTGAGCTGCGACCCTAATGCACCGACCGCCGCCATGAACACGGGGCTGTAATACACCGCTTCGGTATCGACCTCGCCCTCGTCATCAACGGGCCAATCGTCTTTCTCGGTCCAGTAAATGTCATCCTTGGCGGCGAACAATTCACCACCGCGCTTATCGTAGGTATACGCATCATCGAGGATCAGATCGCCCTGTTCGTCCTCGTACTCGTTAAACACCGCGTCCGACACCGCCCCCCACGCTGGCGCAGTGCAAATCAGGACTACAAACACAATGAGCGTCCAGCGCGACAGGCGGGGCAGCGCGTCCCATTTCGGCAGCTTAGAGAACATGCAGCAGGCTCCTTTTTATGCACAATTGGGCTGTACAACACAGGAAGATTACATACAGTTCAGTTTACCACAACTCTCCGCCTGAAATGAACAAACCAGGCGTGCATTTGGGCAACCCGACCAAGTATGCAGAACGGAGCGTTCAAAACACGCAGGTTGTGTGCTACAATGGCGCGCATGAAGAAAAAAAATGAAACACGGCACTATCACTACTATGATCTGGTGATGGCTCTGTTCGTCACCGTGCTGCTGATCAGCAACATTCTCAGCAGCGCCAAAATTGTTGATCTGAAAACGTCCATTGGCTCGCTCGCTTTGATCTTTGATGCGGGCACGCTCGTTTTTCCGATCAGCTATATCTTTGGTGATGTCCTCACCGAGGTGTACGGATACAGACGCTCGCGGCGCGTGATCTGGGCAGGGTTCGGCGCGAACGTGCTGCTCGGATTGTTCGTGTGGTTTGCGGGCGTACTTCCCGGCGAGTCCGAATGGCAAGGCTATGCCGGACAGGATGCCTATAATGCCATTCTCGGCGGTGTCAGCGGCTTGATCGTCGCCAGCCTGGTCGCCTATTTCGCGGGCGAGTTCTCCAATAGCTACGTGCTGGCGAAGATGAAGGTCTGGACTGAGGGCCGTTGGCTCTGGACACGCACCATCGGCAGCACACTCATCGGGCAGGCCGTCGATACGACGATCTTCATGCTGATCGCGACGCTGCTTGGCGTGTTCCCGCCGGAGATTTTGGTGTCGCTGATCGTCACCAACTACATCCTCAAGGTCGCATTTGAAGTTGCGCTCACACCATTCACGTATCGCATGGTACGCATCCTCAAGACTGTCGAAAACGAGGATTATTATGATCGCGACACGAACTTCAACCCGTTCAAGCTCGGCATCTAACACGCCCTGTACGTGGGGTGCAGCGCAGTACCAATAGCCGCACCCCTGGACCTCCCCCTGATGGAAACATGCTCTATCTGGTCGCTACACCTATAGGAAACCTCGGTGATATTACGCTGCGCGCACTGGAAACGCTGCGCAGTGTGGACTTGATCGCCAGCGAGGACACACGTAAAACGGGACTGCTGCTCAAGCATTTTGAGATTCAGAAGCCGCAGATCGCGTTTTATGAACACAACGAACGCCGCGCCGGACCGCGCATCATTGAGGCGCTGTTGGCGGGTAAATCCGTCGCGCTCGTGACCAGCGCGGGCACGCCCGGTATCTCCGACCCCGGCTTCACGCTGGTGCGCGACGCGATCCAGGCAGGGATTGAGATCACCATGATCCCCGGCCCGACCGCGCTGATCATGGCGCTGGTACTCTCCGGGCTGCCGATGCACGCCTTCACGTTCCGGGGCTTCCCGCCGCGCAAAAGTGGCGCACGCCGCCGCTTTTTGGCAGTGGATGCGGAGTCGCCGCACACGCTGATCTTCTACGAAAGCCCCTATCGCGTGGCGAAGTTTCTCGCCGATGCGCTGGAAGTCTATGGCGACCGGCCCGCCGCCGTGACCAACGATCTGACCAAGATGTTCGAGACGGTGCAGCGCGGCACGATCTCGGGGTTGATCGCGTTGTACGAAAAAGAAAACGCACGCGGCGAATACTGCATCGTGATCGCGGGCAAAGACGCCAGCATTCCCGCGCCGCGCCGCGATCAGGATGGCCCCCATGACGGCTGAGCGGGTATTGAGCCTGCCACACGGCGATCTACCGCTGCCCGCGTTCCTACCGGACGCGACACGCGGCGTCGTGCGCGCGGTGGACAGCGCCGACCTCGAAACGTGCGGCGTGAACGCGCTCGTGATGAACGCCTATCACCTGATGCAGCGTCCCGGCTCTTCGACGGTGAAGGCGCTCGGCGGACTGCACACCATGAGCGGCTGGCAGCGTCCGATCATGACCGATTCGGGTGGCTTTCAGGTCTATTCGCTGATCCGGCAGAATTCCAAGTTCGGCAGTCTGAACGACAAAGGTGCAATCTTCACGCCGGACGGCAAAGGGCGCAAGTTCAACCTCACGCCAGAGAAAAGCATCCAGCTACAAATGAGCTACGGCGCGGATATTCTGGTGTGCCTGGACGACTGCACGCACGCTGACGATCCGCTAGACGAGCAGCGCAAATCGGTCGAACGTACGGTCGCGTGGGCGCGGCGTTCACGCGCTGAATTTGACCTGCTCGTGGCGCAGAAAGAATTAACAGACGACCAACGTCCGCTGTTATTCGCGGTGATCCAGGGTGGCAGCGAAGTCGATCTGCGCCGCCAATGCGCGGATCAACTGCTGGACATTGGCTTTGATGGCTTCGGCTACGGCGGCTGGCCCCTGGACGCCGACAACAACCTGCTGGTGGATATCCTGGGCCTGGTGCGCGAATTAGTCCCATCAGAACTGCCGCTGCACGCGCTCGGTGTGGGGCATCCCGCCAATGTCGCCGCCTGTGCGCAGTTGGGCTATCCCATGTTCGACAGTGCCATGCCCACCCGCGACGCGCGCAACGGGCGTTTGTATACCTTCACCGACGATGCGGCAGCCGTGAACACGCTCAACACGGATTGGTTCGCGTATGTGTATGTGGGCGATGTTAAGCACACCAAAGCCGCCCTGCCCACCGAACCGGGCTGCGACTGCGCAACCTGCCAACGCTATTCACTGGGCTATCTGCACCACCTATTCAAAATCAAGGACGCGCTGTATCCGCGACTGGCGACGATCCACAACGTACGGTTCATGATGCGGCTGGTCGCGCAGCTACGGGAGCTGGGCTATGGCTAAAAAGCGCAAATCCGCCAGTAACAGCGCCGCCAACGATATCGACAAAATCCTCGAAGC
Organism: uncultured Anaerolineae bacterium; assembly: GCA_965554365.1. Classification (GTDB taxonomy): domain Bacteria; phylum Chloroflexota; class Anaerolineae; order Aggregatilineales; family Aggregatilineaceae; genus CAYRNY01. Next base: position 1,421 of record CBEVZO010000239.1, on the reverse strand, counting down.
GGTGCGCAACAGCCCCAAGCACGGGCAGGCGTGCGAGGAAGTCATTCGTCGTGTCGCCGCTGACGAACTCCCAAAACGTGACAGTGCGCGTCTCGCCCTCAAAGCCGTGAAGAATAAGCTGCACCAGATCGGCGGCGCGTACCTATCAGATATGCAGTATGCGCAGTGGCTCACAGCGCTCAAACGCACCGGCAACCCGCCCGATCCTGAGGAACTGAAGAAAGCCAGCCTGCACATCATGCGCTACCACGCCTCGACGCGCGAACGTCTGACAATTCTGGAGGAGTTCTACGCTACGACGCTGGCCGACATCGCCCCGGTACAATCCGTGATCGATGTGGCGTGCGGTCTGAATCCATTAGCGATCCCCTGGATGCCGCTGGCAGACGATGTAACGTATGCTGCGTATGACATCTACGATGACATGATCGCATTCCTGACCGGTTTCTTCGCGCTGACCGGCGTTGATGGACGCGCCGAAGCCCGCGACATGACGCAGTTCACGCCACCGGAGCGCGCGCAACTTGCGCTGGTCCTGAAAACGCTGCCCTGCCTGGAACAGATCGACAAGTTCATCGGGCTGACGCTGCTCGAAGGGCTGCAAGCGGATTACGTGCTGGTGACGTTCCCCGTCGCCAGTCTGGGCGGACGCCACAAAAACATGCGCGCCAACTATGAGTCTCACTTCCACGATCTACTGGCGGGCAAGCGGTGGACCTTCAAGAAGTACGAATTCGCCACCGAGTTGGCTTTCCTGATCGACAAGCGGGACGATTATGAGTAAACCCACGCCTGACGACATCGACCACAATATCGACCAACTTGTGCGGCAGATTCAAGCGTCAAAGAAGTATCGCGACATTGGCGTAGCCTACGACACGATTCGCGACATCCTGCGCACCGAACTCGCGCGCCAACCGAACCGCAAAACCGCGCTGCAATCTGCGAAAAAGAAGCTGCACGAGGTCATCGCGCTGTATCTCGGCGATCCAGACTACGCCGCCGCGCGTGAGCAACTTGACGCCGCGTTCGCGTCCGGCGACGAGGCCGCGATCCGCGCCGTGTGCATCGACCTGCTGCGCATCCACGACTCAACGCGCGAACGTCTGGCCCTGCTCGACACATTCTACACATCCATCTGGGCGATCACCGGCACGCCGCAGACTGTGCTGGACATCGCGTGCGGACTCAACCCATTGACATTGCCCTGGATGGGACTGCCAGAGGATGCGTGTTTTTACGCCTACGAGATTCACACCCCGCGCGTGGACCTGCTCAATCATTATTTCGCGCTGCAAGGCGTTGGAGGCGCGGCGCTGGTGCGCGATATTCTGGTCGAGCATCCGACAGAATCCGGCGACGTAGCCATGCTGCTCAAAGAAACACATCGCATGGAGAAGCGGCGCAAGGGTATCGTGCTA
>CBEVZO010000238.1:0-6037 GCA_965554365.1 uncultured Anaerolineae bacterium | reverse complement strand
CCTGCCTTGATTATACAGTAGTTGAGCAGCGCATAAGCAACAGAACGCAGATCAAAAATCCGCGTTGATCCGCGTTGATCCGCGTTGATCCGCGTTGATCTGCGTTGATCCGCGTTGATCCGCGTTGATCTGCGTTGATCCGTGTTGATCCGTGTTGATCCGCGTTGATCCGCGTTCATCGGCGTCCTATTCTGTTTTTGTGATCTATTCGCTGCGATCACGTCACCTAGATCACAAATTGCCCATCTTTGTAGAACAACTCGCCATCGACGAAGATTTCCCCGCCCTGACGCATGTCGCAGATCATGTCCCAATGCACCAACGACTCGTTGACGCTGCCGGTTTCGGCGTAACCCTGACCCACTGCCATGTGGACCGTGCCGCCGATTTTCTCATCGAACAGAATCGAGCCGGTGAACTGCTGAATGTCCCAGTTCGTGCCGATGGCGAACTCGCCCAAGCGCCGCGCGCCGGGATCGCTATCCAGCACGGAGTGCAGATACGCTTCGTTGGTCGCGGCTTTGGCGTTGACGACCACCCCGTCGCGGAACTCCAACTCCACGCCCTTGACCTCGTTGCCCCGGAAATATGCGGGGTAGGTGAAGCGCACCCAACCGTTCACGCTGTTCTCGACCGGCCCGGTGAAGATTTCGCCGTCGGGGAAATTCTCCTTGCCGCCCGCGTTTACGAACGTGCGCCCCGCGATGGACATTTGCAGATCGATGTGGTCGCTGCGCACATGGATGTGCTTTTTACCGTCCAGCCACGCGATCAAGCGTTCGTGCGCCGCGTAGACTTTGCGCCACTCCGCAATCGGATCGTCGGCATCGACTTTGCACGCGCCGAACAGGAAATCTTCGTACTGTTTCAGCGACATCCCGGCAGTCTGCGCGTAGCCGAACGTGGGGAACTGCGTCGAGCAGCGCCGGAGTTCTTTTGCTCCCTCGCGCCGCATCTGGATTTTGATTAACTCGGCGTGCGCATTCGCGCGGGCATTTTGCTTATCCAGCGGATAGCCGGAACGGTCGCGCGTATTTTGCGCACAGTCGATGCGGATGATCGCCGGGGCTTCGCGGTACATCAGTTCCAACATGGGGTTGACGTTGGCGAGTTGGTCGAGATCGTCTGTCGCTTCGAGCGTGATCGGGTCTTCCTGGTCCATGTGGATGTAGACCACTGGCAAGCCGCCCGCCTTGAGCGCCTCGGTGTAACATGCCTGGGCTAACGGTTGTCCGGCGGGGCTGGTGCTGCGGATCAAGATGCGCTCGCCCGGTTGGAGTTCCGTCGAGTAGTTGATCAGCACATAGGCCATCTGTTGAATACGGGTATCCATTATGTAAGGTTAACCTTTCTAGAGTAAAAAATGTTCAGCAGAGCATCAAAAAAACATTGTGGATTGCGTTATAACACTCACAATAGCGTCAACTGCTGCGGCGCGTCGAAATCCGCTGCCGTGACCACGCGCAGACTCCCATCCGCGAGGATGTGCGCTACGTCCACCACCGGATCGTCCATCTCGCGCACCTGCGGATCGATCAACGACCGCGCGACCAGATTATGACGGTGGCAGCCCAACGGATCGCGCTCCGCACACATGATCGCCACACGCCCGCCGGAGTCATGCGCCGCCATCACGCGCGCCAGCAGATCGCGTAGTCCCGCGCGATACCAGTCGCGTGTCATGATCGCGGAGTAGTTCACCTGCCCGTCATCGTAAACGCGGGTGTCGGTGGGTCGTCCGCCGAGCGTTTTGCCGTAGAAGTAGTAGGCGATGGCGCGGTCGGGTAGGTCAGCTTCCAGGCGGGGCTTGTTGAAATGTGGCACGTAGCGACTGAACGGCGCGCTGCGCACGTCCGCCAACACGGTGATCGCGTGCTGCCGCAGCAGAGCCACGAACACCGGCAGCGTCGTGTTGCTGTGCCCGATGGTGTAGAGCGTGGGCCGCGTCATTGGATCGTCAGCCCGGTGCGCAGTTCGACAAAATCGAGCAAGCCGTTCCAGTCCGTTTGCACCTGCTCCAAAAAACGCTCGCGTTGCGTAGGGGGCAGTGTCGAGATCGTGCGGGCCACGCGCGTGAGCAGCCGCAGCGCGCCGAATACCTCCCAGAATTGCAGTTCCGCGACGGGATCGGCTAGCGTATTGTACTGTTGCACAAATTGTTCGGACATTGCGGGGTCTATCGCGCCCAGTGCCGCGCTGGCATAACCCACGTCAAGGCCCGGATCGGCGATCACGGCGTTGTCCCAGCCTTGCACCGCGACGATGGCTCTGTTGCGCGCGACAATGTTGGGCAGGGTGTAATCCCCGTGAATGACGGTGCGCGGCATTTCACTAATGCGCCCCGCACGATCTCCCAGCCAGTTGAGAATCTGGTGTAACTGTGGTGTTTCCAGGGGGCGGATCATACGGGTTAGCTTGCGGAACGCAAAGTGAAAAGGCGTCTCCACAAGGCCGGGCATCGCCTGCCATTGCAACCGGTGCAACTGCGCCAATGTCGTGGCGAAGTGTGGTCCCACACGTCCAAAGAACGCGCGTTGCTGATCAAGTTCCTCGATACTGCGCCCTGCCACCTGTTCGAGCAGCAGTAGGACGTGGTTCGTGTGGACACTCCATCCCATGTAGTACACCTCAGGCACGGGGATCGTGTGCCCTGGGAATTGGTGCAGCCCGTGCAGTGCCTTGAACGCCCGAAACGCGGCAGGTTGGTGGCTGGGGCGGTAACTCAGCAGCCGGACCTGTGGCGGTACGCCTTCGCCGTACAGCGCATACGCTATACCGCGTGTGCGCGTGCCCGCCACGACGGGGATAGATGAATAATCAACATGGTGTCCAAATGCCAGCCGCAGCAGGTGACGAATGTTGTTGTCGGCATCGGTGTTGTCGTCGTTGTAGTACTGCCGTGGAACTATGCCGCCGGTCATGTGTTGATTTTAATCCTATCGAAGATTACTGGATCGTCATCCCGGTGCGCAGTTCAACAAAATCGAGCAGGCCGTTCCAGTCTGTCTGTACCCGTTCCAAAAAACGCTCGCGCTGGATGGGCGGCAGTATCGAGATCGTGCGGGCCACACGGGTGAGCATCCGCAGCGCGCCGAACACTTCCCAGAATCGTAGCTCTGCCACTGAGTCGCTTAGTGCACTGTACTGTTGCACAAACTGGTCGGACATTGCGGGGTCTATCGCGCCCAATGCCGCGCTGGCATAGCCCACGTCAAAGCCCGGATCGGCGATCACGGCGTTATCCCAGCCTTGCACCGCGACAATGGCGGTCTGGCGCGCGACAATGTTGGGCAGGGTGTAATCCCCGTGAATGACGACCCGTGGTTGTTCGGAAATGTATTCGGCATGCAGCATTAACCATTCAAGTATATGTTGAAGTTGGGGCGTTTCTAACCGGCGTACCATTAAGGATAGTTGATGAAAAGCATGTGCAAACGGTACTTCCGCGAGATCAGGCATCGCAGGCCATTCCAACTGGTGTAATTGTGCCAATATCGCGGCAAATTGTAGCCCCACAAGCTCAAAGAACGCGCGTTGTTGGTCAAGTTCCTCGATACTGCGCCCTGATACTTGTTCGATCAAGAGTAGGGTGTGGTTCAAATGCGCGCTCCATTCCATATGATACACCGTTGGCACGGGAATTGTATGTTCCGGTAACTGGTGCAGCCCACGCAGCGCCTTGAACGCCCGAAACGCGGCAGGTTGGTGGTTGGGGCGGTAGCTCAGCAGCCGCACCTGTGGCGGTACGCCCTCGCCGTACAGCGCATACGCTATACCGCGTATGCGCGTGCCCGCCACTACAGGGATGGATGAGTAATTTACAGGGCGTCCAAATGCTGAATGTAGGATACGGTCTATTCCGCTGCTATTATCTGAGCTATCACCATTATCTCGGAATAAAATAATAGCTCTAGATCGTTTTTCTTCCTCATTTTTCTTCTGATCAACTGAGGCGTTATCAAAAGTAGCGGCAATTTCTTGTTCTTCTTCAGCCTTATCGACTGGAGGGAAAATTATTTCTATTGGTGGAGGTTCATTGAGGAAACGTTCGATGCGATCTATACCCGCATCAAAATACTCAGTCTGTGTAGGTATGAATACTGCATTAAGCTGTGCCAGTTTCTTAACCTGTCCGGTTAAGTGCGTGAATTCGGGATCATTGAAACTAAAATCATCGAAAATTACTGGAATTATATTTCTTTGTAACTCCAATGCATGCTCAATTTCGTGTTTTAGCCAATCATCCTGATCTTGGCATCGTTCTAGGCTATGTGGCGTCAAAATAACCAAAAAATGAACACGTGCGGCAATTTGATGCCGGATCTGATCTGGAAATGGACCGCTCGTCAGAGAGAATGAATCGAAAAATAGATCATAGCCGCGTCTTATTAATTCCCCCACTACTGCCAATGCTTGGTACTTTGCTCTAGCGTGACGATAGCTAATGAAAACTGTTTTCTGCGGGTCTGTTTTCTCAGATGAACCTAACCCTCTATGGTCAGTTTTGCTCATTGATTATGATCCTGATCGTCGTCTGTGTCGTCGTGTTGTTGTGCTGCCAGGGCCGCCATTTCTGCGGTCACACGCCGTTGATCGAATTCCGCCTCGATCAGCCCGATCATCTGGTCCAGGCCTGCAATCAGCGTGTGCGATTCGCGGAGGAACTGCAAGCCGCTGTGGACGGTTTCTAGCACACCTGGTCCCGGTTGCTGCTTGATCATGATTTCGATCTGTTCCAGCGCCGTTTCGACTTCGCCGAGGACCAGCCTGGCCTGCGCGTAATCCGCACGGGTCCACACGTCGCGCGGATCGTCGTCCAGCGCGAGCAAGGCTTTATCGATCACCATCTCGAAGAAGTGCGCGGCGCGTTCGTCGTGGCCCTGGTGTTTGTGCAGCGAGGCGAGGTTGATCACCGGGTAAGACGAATCCGGCGTGACGTCGTGCGCGCGTTCGTAGGAATCGAGCGCGTCGTCGTAGCGACCCTGGCGGCGGTACAGTCCGCCGAGTGTGCCGTAATAGGATTCGCCATCGGCGTCGGTCAGGGAGGCGTCTTGCCGCAGCGCTTGCAGCAGCTTGGATTCAGCCTGCGCCCATTGCTGGTTGCGCTCTGCGATGCGCTCCGGGTCTTTGATGCCGTCGCCACGTCGCCGCAGCGCCAATCCCAACGCCGCAATCGCCGGGGCAAAGTCCGGCTCGGCGGCGAGCGCCCGTTCGAGATGCACAATCGCCTGCTTGATTTCTTTGCGGGCCGTGTGCAGATAGCCGAGCAGATAGTTCGACGCGTGATCGTCAGGGTCGATTTCCAGCGCCATTTTCAGCGTCGAGATCGCTGTGTCGATGTTGTGCTCGCGGACCTGCTGTTCGGCGAGCAGTTGCAGCGATAACACGCGGAACGAGTCGCGGCCTTCGGTTTTCACTTTGGCGATGTCGGTCTGCGTCACGGCGACCATCTCGCGCATACGGTCTTCGAGGCGCTGCTCTAACTGATCGAGCCGTTCCTCGCGTGCGCTGAGCCGCCGTTCTAAGCGGGCTTCCTGCGCGCGGGCCTCGTCGATCTGGTCGAGGATCATGGCGCGCATCACCCACCCGGCGAAGATCATCACCACGCTCAATACGCCGAAAGTCACTTCTAGCACGCTGAGCATGTTGTTTACTGATGCTACGGCGTCGTTAGCACGGTCCATCACGTCGCGAGCGCGCTCCATCACGACGCTGCCGCCGCTATCTAGCTCTCCATCGAGCCGGGGTTCCGGGCGGCTCATGTCATCGCGCACGGCGAAGATCAGCGCGACCACCGCGACCACTACCGCCAGGATTGCCACCAGCATTGGCACTTGCGCGGACAACGTGCGGCGACTCTTGACGCGCACAGGTAAGGTTTTGAATTCGTATCCCTCACTCATAAAATGTTGGCGCAGGAAACCCACAGCCTCGTGCTGTGGGAGGAATGCGCCCCTCCATATAGATAGAATCAACGGGTAGGTGTGGGGCACTTCGAGTTACCTCTGGCGTGCCCCGTGCCACGCGGCTACCTGCC
>CBEVZO010000237.1:0-6077 GCA_965554365.1 uncultured Anaerolineae bacterium | reverse complement strand
CACGCGGTTTGTGCGGGAGGGATCACGTCGCCAGCGCACATAAAACAGTGTCGAGAGGACGCTCAGCGTGACCAGCAGTGTGTAATGGCGCACTTCCTGCGCGAGGTCGATGGGCAGATCAGCGAGTGCCAGCACCAACGCCGCCAGCACGCCGACCCACGCACCGTATAATTCCCGACCTAATTGGTACAGCGCAGCGACGGCGAGCATACTAATCAGCACGCTGAAATAGCGCGTGGCGAATTCGCTATCGCCCGCGACATCGCGCCAGAGCCGGAACGCCATGAAAAACAGCGGGGGGTGCTGATCTTCGGCTATTGTCTGCGCCACGTCATCAAGGTTCGGCCCAGTGCTGAGCAGCATTGTCCAGCCTTCATCGGCCCACAAGCTGCGTACATCAAGGTTGTGTGTGCGCAATAGCCAGCCTAGTAGTAGAATTAACATTAGCAGCGTGAAACGCCACCAGTGCCGTGTCATAATATGAGCTACTTGTGAGTCGGAGATCACGCCGCAGTTTATCCTTGTTAATGTCAATCTCGTTAACCATGCTGTGCGTCATTGTACCGTGCGTGGTCTGTGCTGCAACTTGCGCTGTAACTTGCGTGTGTGCGATGAAGTTTGCGTTTTCAAATTGAACCTATATAAGTTCTCACAAAATGGGTATTTGCAACGTACAGACGTTTGTGTAGACTGAATCAAGAGACAATCAAAGGAGTATCTATCGTGACAGATCGTCTGCTGCTGTGTGCAAAACGGCAAAACTTCGATACGTGTGTAGCGCTCGCCCAGGAATATAACACCGGAATCGAGGTGCAGACATTTGCCTACCCGCCGTTGATGGCAGATGGCTGGCGTGATTTGTTGCGCGAGTATCAGGGCAAGCTGCGCGCTGTGCCGGGAGAGATCGCGCTACACGGCCCGTTCATGGACCTGGCCGGAGGCAGCTTTGATCCCCTGATCAACGATGTGGTGCGTCAGCGCGTGCGTGAGGCGTTGGTCATCGCGAGTGAAATAGGGGCGCGTACGATTGTCTTCCACGCCAACTACATCGCCGCGATCCGCCACCCTACCTATCGCACTGGGTGGACGGCGCGCCAACTTGATTTCTGGGGGCCGCTGGCAGAAGAAGCCTGGGCCGCCGAACATGTGATCGCGCTGGAAAATATGTGGGAATTTGACCCCGATATCATCGGTGATGTGCTGCGCCAACTGGATCACCCCGGTCTGCGCGCCTGTGTAGATGTGGGACACACGAGCCTGTTCTCCGACTACGATGTCGCACATTGGCTAGGGCACTTGAACGGACTGATCGCGCATATGCACCTCAACAACCACGACGGCGAATACGACCGGCACAGCGGCCTTGATGACGGGGTGCTGGATTATGGCGTGATTCTGCCGCAGTTGGATGCTGTGATGCCTGCCCCGACGATTGCCCTGGAAATCGAACATACCGCCGCGATGCAGCACAGCCTGGACTTCATTCGCCAGATGGTGACGTAGGGGCGCTGCTCTGCCGCGTCCAGAACGGGTTTTGATTAAAGATGGGCGCAGTAGAACATGCGTCCCTACGCGCTGATGATTGCTGACGGCTCAGAACAACCGCTGCTGCTGCGGTGGTTGTCGTCCATCGAGCAGCACGTAAGGTGTCAGTCGCTGCACATTCACGATCCCCAACGCCCGCAAATCTTGCAGACTGCGCAGCCGTCCTCGCTGCCGCGCGCGGAGAATCCGCTGGGCGCTTTTTGTCCCGATCCCCGGTACGCGCATCAGCGTTTGGGCGGACGCGGTGTTGACCTCCACCGGGGCGTGGCGCAGATGTTCCTCGGCCCACGCGCGCTTAGGATCAGTGTGCAGTGGCAGATGGCCCTCCGGCGTGAAGGGCAGTTCCTCCACATCGAACCCGTAATCGCGCAGCAGAAAGCTCGCCTGATACAGCCGGATACGCCGCGTGTCGATGGTTGGCGCGACGTTTTCCAGCGGCGTATCGCGCACCGGGCGGAACGCGGAGAAATACACGCGCGCCAGCCCCAACTGGCGGTGCAGGTATTGCGACGTGCTGAGCAGTTCCACATCGGATTCGCCCGCTGGCCCCACCACGAACTCAGTCGTGCTGCTGGGCGCGACCCGCCCCTCGCTGGATTGGCGGAAATCCTCGATCCACTGCAAGCGTGTGAGCAGTTCGTCCATGAACCCTTTGCCGGGTGCGATTTTTTCTAATCGGGCGGCGTTCGGCGCTTCGAGATTGACGGAAACGCGATCCGCCAGTTCCATCGTGCGCTTGACCTGATCACGCTCCGCGCCGGGCATGATCTTCAGATGCATATAGCCCTGGTAATCGTACTTTTCGCGCAGGATGGTGGCGGTGTCGATGATTGTGTCCTGGGAGCGTACGCCGCCGCGTACCACGCCCGACGAGAGGAACATGCCCTCGACCGCGCCCGCGTTGTAGAGCGCGAGGAAGCCGCGCGCATAGTCGTCTGGGGTGAGCGTGACGCGCCGCATCGCTGAGCGCCCCGCGCGAAATGGGCAGTAGTAGCAGTCGCGCTCGCAGACAGTAGTCGTCATGCCCTTGAGGACCGGCATCTTGCGGTTGCCCGCCGTGACGTGCGTCACACAGTCGCTCAAGTCCGGCGGCAATCCGCGCACACGCGCCGGACCTTCCTGGGTTGGTGCATCGCCTACTGTCTCAAATTCTGTTGCTCCGCGCAGCGCGTGTAACAGATCATGACCGTCCATGCCGCACCTCATTTTTCCCGCTGGAGAGTGACGTAAGTATACCGAACTTTTGTTCTGTTCACAAGCGCAAGAAAATGCCCCGTAGGGCGGAGCAATGAACATAAATGAAAGGGCGTATTGCCATACGCCCCTACGAAATGCGTGTTAACTTTTACACAACGTCGCCGGAGTCTGCGTCGTCGGGTACGTCTTCGACCATGCCCGCCAGCGGATCATCTTGCGGAGCGGGCGCTGCACCGTCGCCATCGCCTTCCGGGGACATCTGCCGCCAGAGCTGCGTCGCTTTGTCGATGAATAGCTCGCCATCGAGATGATCGATCTCGTGTTGGAACACACGCGCGAGCCAGTCCCGCGCCTTGATGCGCATATCTTTCCCGTGTCGATTCTGCCCACGCACCGTCACCGCGACGTGGCGCAGCACGTTGCCGTAGTAGCCTGGAATTGAGAGGCAGGCTTCCACACCCTCGGTCAGTTCCCGCGAGGACCGGATGATCTCCGGGTTGACCACAATGTACAGTTCGCCCGCTGCTTCGCCATATTCTTCTTTGGAATGCTCATCGTCTGGCAACTGCACGACGATCACGCGCTGGCTCACCGCCACCTGCGGAGCCGCGAGGCCCACGCCGACCGCCGCCACCATCGTCTCTACCATGTCGTCAATGAGTGTTTGCAGTTGGGGATCGTCAAATGCTGTGACCTTGCGCGCTTTCTCTCGCAAGACCGGATTCTGAGGGGTAATAATAGCACGTATCGTCATATCGCTTCCCTGAATTACGCCGAAATTCTGTTGAGATTGTAGCGAATTCCCCCGGCAACGTAAAGCCCGCATTGGTGCATTCGGATTTGGGGCAAGCCCTACCCAGGACACCCCAAGGGATGTCCCTACGAAAAATCTCATCATCCGCCCCCAAATCCGAATACACCCACAAAAAACATCGGGCCAACGCTATAGGATCGTGGCCCGATACTCAGGTCTAGTAGGTGTAGTGGCGCAGGCTTAGCCGTGTCGCTGCATGAAGCGGTACAGGCGTTCGAGCGCCTCCTCGATTTTCTCATAGGCCGTCGCATAGCTCGCGCGCACAAAACCCGCGCCGCTGGCCCCGAACGCCGTGCCGGGGATCATCGCGACTTTTTCTTCATCGAGCAGTGTTTCGGCGAAGGTCTGCTCATCCATGCCGGAAGCGCGAATGCTAGGGAACGCATAAAACGCCCCGCCCGGCTCGAAGCAGTCCAGGCCTAGCTCGTTCAGCCCACCGACGATCAAACGGCGGCGGCGATCATATTCGGCACGCATCATTTCCACGTCGGCTTCGACCTCCTCCAGCGTAGAGGCAATCGCGACCTGTGAGATGGTCGGCGCGGACATGATCGTGTATTGGTGAATTTTGTGCATCGCGGCGATCAACACTTCCGGCCCCACCGCATAGCCCAACCGCCAGCCGGTCATGGCGTGGCTCTTGCTGAACCCGCCCAACACAATCGTGCGCGGGCGCATATTCGGCAGCGCGGCAAAGTGGACGTGCGGCATGGAATAAACCAGGCGGTCGTAGATTTCGTCCGAGATCACCAACAGATCGTGCTTTTCGGCAACAGCGGCGATTTCCAGCAGCCGTTCGCGTGTCATCACCGCGCCGGTGGGGTTGTTCGGATACCCGATCAGGATCGCTTTGGTCTGCGGTGTGACCGCCGCCTCGACCGCCGCCCCTGTCACCTGGAAACCGTTCTCGACGGACGTATCGACCACTGCCGGAACCCCGCCCGCGAAGACAACTTCGGGCGCATACGAGACAAAGCTCGGTTGGGGGATGATCACTTCGTCGCCGGGGTTTAATACTGCGTTCATTACCAGATACAGCGCTTCACTGACACCGACCGTCGCGAGAATTTCGCGCTCTGGGTGGTACGCGATGCCGTAGAGTCGCTGCAAATAGGCTGCGACAGCTTCGCGCAGTTCTACCGTGCCTTTGTTGCTGGTGTAATGCGTCTCACCCGCATCGAGCGCCGCTTTCCCGGCTTTGAGTACAGCGGCGGGCGTGGTGAAATCCGGCTCGCCGATGCCCAACGAAATCACATCATCCATCGTGGCGCTGATGTCAAAGAATTTCCGAATCCCGGAAGGCGGGACCGCTTCAACACGATTGGCAACAAATTTCCGCATGTAACACTCCTGCTGGTGTAAGTCTCATCCGCACATACAGTATAACAAGGGACCACGTACACGACGATGGCAATTGGACTGGGATGGTCCCATGAAAGGAGCTAGATGGTTTGCGCTGATCAACGCTCTGGCGCAGGGAGACAGTCCGCGACCGGTAAAACCAGTTCACCATAATTCACGAATTGCCCGTTGGCGTCTTGTTCATAGAGTCCAAAGCGGACCTGTGTTTTATCCGGTTGGCGCGGCAGTGTGAAATCGTCGCGCACCAATTGCCCCGGCGACCACTCCACGAACGGGTACAGGCCATAGACGGGGTGGCGCTGATCGGCGTTTGGCGGATTCGGGATCGGCTCATCCGGCGTGAGATGCACGAAAATGCTCGGATCGTGATCAGGGCGGGTGTTTGCTCCCCATTGCACATGCAGATAGATGTGGTCCGCATCGCACGTCAGCCACGCCGCGCGCCGCTCGATGCCGTCGAGGATGGGCGTGCCGGTCGCGTCACCACTGTGGTTCAACCAGGGCGTGTTGTGCAGTTCCACGATCCCCGGCGCGGCAGAGGTGAGATATAGCGGGCCGAGGTGTGTCGTCCACCAGTCAGAGGGTGCGCTGAAAGCCGTCTGCCAGGGCGGGGGATAGGTATAGAATGTTTTCGGCTCGGTGTACAGCCGGTAGCCCTCAGTGAGCAGCGCGGCGTAGTTGGCTTTGTGATCTACCACACGAATATCGGGATAGTCGCCCTCGACCAGGGTCGCATAGGACGCCGCCGCGTAGCGCGGTCCCCAGGGCAGCATGTAGGCGGCGGGTTCGTTGCGGGGGATATTTGCCATGTGGTCGATGGCGTCCAGGCCGCTAGGCTCGGTCACTAGTGTGTCGATATAGTCATAACTCCACCAGGCCAGTGCCCCGCCCCATACCACGAGCAGCACTCCGGCTCCGAGCGCGGCGTGGGGGAGGCGTTCCGCCAGCCAATCCAGAGCTAGCGCCACTCCCAGGATCAACGCCAACACCGTCGGCATTAGAATGGCCTGGGGTAGCACAGCGGTGTGGAAGAAGATCGCGAATAGGGTGGGGCCGGCGGCGCTCAGAGCGATGATGCGGGCCGCGCGGCGCTGCGGCGTAAAGGGCAGGACCGTACACGCCACGCCCAGCCCTATCAAACCAAGCAGCACCCCCGGCA
>CBEVZO010000236.1:0-6084 GCA_965554365.1 uncultured Anaerolineae bacterium | reverse complement strand
GGCGGAACTGTTGAGCAATTGCTTTTGATCCCACTGTCGTGCCCGGAGGCGTGGTTCTTTGGCCCTGCCCCGGATGCCTGTCCAGCCGCGCCGCCGCAAGTTTCAACCGAAGCCGAACAGACATTTGAGCGTGGGCGCATGATCTGGGTGGAAGTGCAAGATCGCATCTACGTGATCTTCGAGGATGGTCGTTCCCCGGCGTGGGCACAGTATCCCGACAATTTCCGCGAGGGTGATCCCGACCGTGACGAGGGGTTAGTCCCACCGCCGGGGCTGGTGCAGCCGGTACGTGGGTTTGGTCTGATCTGGCGGACCAACGAGCGCGTGCGTGAGCGCCTGGGGTGGGCCACGTCGCCAGAAGTATCGTTCGAGGGGATGCTCCAGTCCGATTCGGCGGAACCGAGTATAGCGACACTATATTTGCGTATGCGTGATGGCGGCATCGTGGCATTGGACAATTTTACGAATGAGTGGGTGATTATCCCGTTCGCCGCGCCAGCCGAGTGATTCCCGTAAACTGACACGAGTAATCATATGTTTGATGAACCTTCTGTTTTGCTTTCTGGCGATTCTGGGCCACAGGAAGCCCCTGAACCACGTTCTTCCACACAGGATTCCGTGACCGGGCAGGTCGAAATGCTGGTGGCGGAAGTGCTGCACGTCTATCATGTCGAGCATCAACCTGCGCCACAGGTGTTGGCGCGCTTCACTGGTCAATTGCGCATCGACAGCGCCGCCGCGTTTGCGCAGTTGGATGCAGCATTCAAGGCGCTGAATCTCCATGCGATGCTGCTCACGGATGACGCGGATCAGCATGTAGTGCTGGCATTGAAGGGACGCGCACAACCGCGGGCACTCCCGCGTTGGCCGAATTTGCTGTTGCTGGCGCTGACGTTGCTGAGTCTGTTGTTTGTGGGGTCGCAGATCGAAGCGGCGCACAACGACACGGATGCCAGTAATTTGCTGCGGGGGTGGCCGTATGCGACAAGCATGATCCTGATCCTGGGCGCGCACGAGCTAGGACATTATTTTGTGGCGCGCTACCACCGCATGAACATCACCCCGCCGTATTTCCTTCCGTTTCCTAGTCTTTTTGGCACGCTCGGCGCGTTCATTTTGTTCCGCGATCCGTTGCCCAACCGCAAAATTATGTTTGATGTCAGCGTCGCTGGACCGCTGGCAGGGTTGGTAGTGGCATTGCCGGTGTTGTTCATCGGGTTGGCCGGGTCGGACGTGGAGCCGCTGCCTACTGACGAAGATTATTTACGCGAGGGAGATTCGATCCTCTATGTGGCGGCGAAATATATCGTCTTTGGTGACATCCTGCCTACCGAAGACAAGGATGTGTTTGTCAATCAAGTTGCTTGGGCTGGTTGGGGCGGACTGTTGCTCACCGCGCTGAATCTGATCCCGGTGGGGCAGTTGGATGGTGGGCACATCATCCATACGCTGCTCGGCAGACGTGTACAACACCTTTATTGGCCGCTGATGATGGGGCTGCTCGTGTTGTCGCTGCTGAACGAGGCGTGGTTGTTCTTCACATTGCTGTTGCTGCTGTTCGGACGCTTTCGCGCTACCCCGTTGGATAGCATCACCCCACTTGATACCCGGCGGCGACGGTTGGCGTATGTGGTAGTGGTGATTTTTGTGTTGATCTTCGTGCCGCTGCCACTTCAAAGCATTACGCCGTAGCCTAAGAGGTGTTCGACGGATGACCAAGCAAACCGAGCGTGGAACAGCTAACGCATTGATACGCCAGATCAGACGGCGGTTGGTCGTGATGTTGGTGATCGCGGTGGGTCTGGTAGGCGTCTATGTTGTGGTATTGACAGTAACGGGGGGCGGCAACTCTGAGAACCGAGCAATTGCGCCCCAGGAGATTACCGATCCGACGGCTCCGTTGGCCGCGTTCTATACGCCAGAGGTGCTTTATTGGCGCGAGAACATCTATGGCTGGGCCGCGACCTACAACATCAACCCCAACGTGATCGCCATCTTGATGCAGATTGAGTCGTGTGGCAGCCCGGAAGTGCTGTCATGGGTTGGCGCGGTGGGTTTGATGCAGGTCATGCCGTTCTATTTCGATGATGGGCAAAATATGTTGAATCCCGACATCAACGTGTTTCATGGGATGCGTATTTTCCAGGAATGTCTGACCGTGTTCGCCGGGTGGGACTTGGGCACGGCAGCCGCATGTTACAACGGGGGTTCCCCGGTGACGTTCAGAGAGTATGACGCGTGGCCCACCGAAACGCAGCATTACTACGATTGGGTTTCGGGGTTGTGGGCTGAAGTTGTGGCAGGCCACACACATAGCGCCACCCTGGCGGAATGGCTGGCGATTGGCGGCGCGAACCTGTGCGATATTGCTGCGGCTGATCTGGAATCGCCGGTGGCCCAAGCACCGCCTCAGGTTGCGGGCGTTCTTGCCGGGCCGTAACTGCTGTCAATCATCGTTGTTGTCAGCATCCGCTTCGGCATCCACGCCAGGGAGATACTGGTCGTAGACTACAATTTCCCGCTGCATCAGGTCTAGGTAATGCCCCACTACGTTGCGTAGCTGCGGCCATTCTTCATCCGTGCTGAGCCGCAACAGCGCCACACTACTGAGTTGCTCTTGCTCCCATTGTTGCATCAATTTGAGCAGCGCCGCCTCCACGTAGCGGAGGCGCGTTGCCCCCTGTGGTGTTTCCCGCACGACCAGCGCGATGATCCAGGGTGTGCCTTCGCGCCAGACCCAGAGTGATCCCGGTAGGAGCGCGTCGGCCCGCCCATGCCGTTGACATTCGCTCACGAAGACCGGATAGCGATCCCTGATGGTGGTGTAGATGGGGTCAGTACCCAGGCGTCCGGCGGCGTCAATACCAACCGCAATTGCACCGGCACGGGTTAGGAGGATGTCACCCTGAACGAATGTGTGGGGCATGATGCATTCCTTTGCTGCCGTGATAGATCAAAACAGCCGGAAAGCAATGTCGCTCTCCGGCTGTGGTGTTACAAATCGTGCGGCCAAGAACAGGCTACGAGGAAACTTCCAGGCTGAGCGCCATGTTTGGCTCAACACGGATACCAGGTCCCATCGTGGAGGTCAGTACGGCACGGCGCAGGTAAGTACCCTTGACAGCGGCGGGCTTCATGCGGCGAACAGAGTCCATTACAGCGGACAGGTTGCCCATCAGTTGCTCTTCGCTGAAGCTCACTTTGCCAATCGGGATATGGATGTTGGCGGTCTTGTCGTTGCGGTACTCGATACGACCGGCGCGCGCTTCTTCGATGGCACGCGGAATGTCGTCCGGCTGCACCAACGTACCGGCTTTGGGATTAGGCATCAGGCCCTTGCGGCCCAATACGCGCCCCAACCGACCGATCTTGCGCATCATTTCCGGAACGGCGAGTGCTACATCGAACTCGGTCCAGCCATCGTTGATCTTGGCGATCATTTCGTCGTCGGTCACGTAATCCGCGCCCGCTTCTTCCGCGATTTTGGCGGCTTCACCTTCGGCGAACACCAGCACGCGCACTGTCTTGCCCAGGCCATGCGGCAGGACAACAGTAGTACGAATCTGCTGGTCGCTGTGGCGCGGGTCGATACCTAGACGCAGGTGCAGTTCAACGGTTTCGTCGAACTTGGCGGGAGCGATTTCTTTGATCAGTTTGACGGCATCTTCCGGGGAATAGAGTGTTTCGCGGTCGAATTTCGCCAATCCATCGCGGTATTTCTTTCCGTGCGGCATTATAGTCTCCTTTGTGGTCGTAGTGGGCAGCCTGATGCCCTCCCACATGGTTCTTTAATCACTAACGGGTGTTATCCTTCGATCAGGACACCCATGCTGCGGCAAGTGCCTTCGATCTGGAGCATCGCCCCTTCGATATTGATGGCGTTGAGGTCTTTCATCTTGACCTCGGCGATCTCGCGGATCTGATCGCGGGTCAGCTTGCCGACCTTGTCGCGATTCGGTTCGGACGAGCCTTTGTCCAACCCTGCCGCGCGGCGGATCAGGAAAGCTGCGGGCGGACTCTTCAAGATGAACTTGAACGAGCCATCGGAAAAGATCGAGATTTCCGCAGGGACAATCTCACCGATACGGTTGCTAGTCCGGGCGTTGTACTCTTTGCAGAACCCCATCAGATTGATGCCGTGCTGCGCAAGGGCCGGACCGATTGGCGGGGCCGGATTGGCCTTGCCCGCCGGAATCTGGAGCTTGACGATTGCTTTTAGTTTCTTGGCCATGCGTTATGTTCCTTCTGGCTTATACATACACAGAGCGACCCCCGGTGTGGGGGCAGCCCATCGGTCATGATTATGCTATCAAGTGCGGCATGTGTCTAGGCTTTTTCCACCTGGAGGAAATCCAACTCCACCGGTGTTTCGCGCCCAAAGAACGACACCAACACTCGGACCTTCGCTTTTTCCATATCAATATCGCCGACCGTGCCGATAAATTCGTTAAATGGCCCGTCGATGATGCGCACTTTTTGCCCAGGCCGGAACGTGACTTTGATCTTTGGCGCTTCGGCTTCCATGCGGCGCATAATCTGGGTGACTTCTTCCGGGCGCAGCGGCGTAGGGTCGTTGCCCATGCCTACAAAGCCCGTGACGCCCGGCGTATTGCGCACAACATACCACGAGTCTTCATCCATGACCATCTGCACCAGGATATAACCTGGAAACACACGGCGCTCAATGGTACGGCGCTTGCCTTCTTTGACTTCGATTTCTTCTTCGGTGGGCACCACTACGTCAAAGATTTTGTCTTGCATCCCCATCGTTTCAATGCGCTGCTCGATAGAGTGGCGGACCTTGTTTTCTTGCCCGGAATAACAATGCACGACGTACCAGTGTTTTTGTTGGACTGGCTTGTCCTCAACCGCGTCGCTCAAGAGTGCCGCGATACCGTCCAGACGGCTGCCGCGTTCGCTGGGGAGTTCTTCGCGTGCGTCGTCTTCCTCGTTGTCGAGATATACGGGTTCCGGGTCGAAATCTACGCCCTCGTCGTGGTATTCCTCATCTGCCATGCCACTAACCTATCTACTCATCTGCTAACGGACGTAGAGAGTGTCTCGTGTGCGCTTATGCCTAAGCCCGGTTGCGTAATACGATTGCGATATAGCCACCGCTGAGCGCAACCAGCACAAAGGCGGCGATACCCAGGAAGATTATTTCGGAATCGGGGTTGAACGCCTGGCGGAACCACCAGCTAAAGAACGTGTCTAGCACGCCCAGCGAAATGGCAAATGCTGCCGTGACGCCAAGCACAATGGCAGTCAGGCGGGTGGTTTCTTCGCGGGAAGGCCAGGTTACTTTTTGCATTTCTGAGGAAACGCCCCGGACATAGCCCACCACACCCCGCACAAGCGGGATACGATTGAGCAAACCCGTGGAGCCAGCGCCCTTCTTTTGCTGGCGCGTGCTTGGTGTGGGGCGATCTTTACGGGCCGTCGATGCATTTTTTGCTGCTGCGTCGGCAGCACCCTCGCCGTCCTGTTGGCGTCGTCTGCGATCAGAAACGGCGGGCTTTTTCTCGCCGTCGTTATTCGTTGCTGTCTTGGTACGTGTACGGGCCACTCTAGACTCCTTAGGCGTACTAAACAAGTGCCTATATCTAAGACACCGTCGCGAGGACGGTGTCTGAACGGGTTGAGCAGTTCATTCAAGGCAGGGGTGGTAGGACTCGAACCCACAGCCTACGGTTTTGGAGACCGTTGCTCTGCCAAATTGAGCTACACCCCTGTATCGTGGGACATCACTAATTAAAACCAGTATACCATGCCCCAGTGTCACCAGCCATGCTAGTTATTTGGTCTCGCGGTGCAACGTATGTTTGCGACAACGCTTGCAGTATTTGTTCAATTCAATGCGCTGCGAGTCATTGCGCCGATTCTTCTTGGTTGTATAATTCCGCTCTTTGCAATCGGTGCATGCGAGATGAATAATCAACCTAACGTCTTTTTTCTTCGCCATCGCTTACCTGGTCCCATGAGTGGGAAGTGAGGGGCCAGCCCAGGGCCAGCCCCGTATCGTATATGCTTTACTCGATGATGTCGGTGATGACACCAGCGCCAACGGTCAGGCCACCTTCGCGG
>CBEVZO010000235.1:0-6104 GCA_965554365.1 uncultured Anaerolineae bacterium | reverse complement strand
TGTGTCTGCTCGCTGATCGTGATCTGGTTGCCCCGGCTCAGTCCTTGCAAGCGGCTGGCGAGGTTGACGGTGTCGCCGACGGCAGTGAAGTCCATCAGGTCCGGCGTGCCGATGTTGCCGACAATCGCCGTGCCGGTGTGGATGCCCACATTCACGCCTAGCCGGAACTGCGGTTCGAACTCCGCCACAAACGTCTTGAGCGCGTCGCGGATGTTGAGCGCGGTACGCACGGCCCGCAGTGCATGATCGGGGTGCGGCAGCGGCGTGTTGTAGAGCGCCATCACCCCATCGCCCAAAAATTTATCGACCGTGCCGCCGTTGGCCTTGATGTGCTGCACCAACAGCATGTGATACGCGTTCAACACTTCCAGCATCCGCGTGGGGGCTTCGCGCTCCGCCAGCGACGTGAACCCTTCCAGGTCGGCAAACAACACGGTGATCACGGCTTCTTGCCCACCCAGTTCGATGCGCAGGGGGTCTTCGAGCAACTGCTCGACAATCTCGTGCGCGACGAACCGTTCAAATGTGCGCCGAATCTGTTCGCGTTGAGCGCGCAGAGAATCTGTTTCCTCTTTAGCGCGCAGCCGTGTCTTGAGCCGCGCCATCAGTTCGCGCGGGTGAAACGGCTTGGGCAGATAATCGTCCGCGCCGAGGCCGAGGCCGGTCACGCGGGAGTCTACATCCGTTTGGGCGGTGAGCATCAACACAGGAATCTGTGCGGTTTGGGGGTTACGCTTCACGGCGGCGCAGACTTCAAAGCCGTCCATTTCCGGCATGTTCACATCGAGGATGATCAAGTCTGGCGGGTCGGCCTGGATTTTTTCGAGCGCCACGCGTCCGTTGGGGGCCAGCACGGGCGTATAGCCCATGCTGATGAGGATGTCATTGACCAACTCGCGGCTGTCGGCGTTATCTTCAGCCACGAGAACGCGAATTGTTGACATAGCGGGTTCCATTCGCTGCCGGGCGTACTAGCCCAAGTAGGAAGTCAGCTTGCTGGTAAGTTCGCGCAGATCAATCGGCTTGGCAATGTAGTCATCGCACCCGGCCTTGAGCGCCCGTTCGCGATCCCCGACCATCGCATGCGCGGTCAGTGCAATAATCGGGATATGCGCCAGTTCAGGTTGTGCTTTGATCTCTTTGGTGGCCGTCCAGCCATCTTTCAGGGGCAGCGAGAGGTCCATCAAGATCAGGTCGGGCTTTTCGGCAACGGCGATATCGACACCGGCCTGCCCATCTTCGGCGACCAAGACTTCATATTTGAGTGATGATAACACATCAGCGATCAAAATCCGGTTGTCAGGATTATCTTCCACGATCAACACACGTTTGGTCGTCATAGAATATCGCGCACTGGCGCTGCGCGTCGGCTCCTTTCAGGATGCACGGGACTTAATGCACCCTGCATTTTAACGCATTTTAGACGTAGACGCACGGTTTTGTTATCGTAGGTTGCTCCTGTCGTGTGATCCTAACCAGTGCGCCAATAATAGCACGCATGTTCGATTTCATCCAAAATGTGTGCGTGATCTGTAACCACGATTTGATGAGCAGCGTAACTGGCGCGGCGGCGCGCAGCGGGTACACTTGTGGGGACACGATACGCGGGTTGAGCGGGTGACACGCAAGGGGCGACGATGAAACAGCAGTGGTTTATCTCATATGCACGCGAGGACGGCACGGACTTTGCGATCCGGCTGCACGACCGGCTGGAAGCGGACGATTTTCCCTGTTGGCTGGACAAGCGCGACATCCAACCGGGCGAACCCTGGGACGATTCCATCGAGCAGGGGCTGCGTGAGGCGGTCGGCATGTTGTTCATCGCGACGCCCGCCAGCGTGGCCTCGCAGAACTGCAAGGACGAGTGGAGTCTCGCGCTGTCGTACAAAATTCCCGTGATTCCGCTGCTGCTGATTGAGTGCGATCTGCCGATGCGCCTCGCACGCCGCCAGTGGATCGACTTCACCGGCGAGTTTGACGCTGCGATTGCCCAACTGCGCGAGCATCTGCGTTGGCGACGCAGTCCCGATGGCGAACTGCGCACGCTGCGCGACCAGTTAGCGGACTGGCAGCGCGAGTTGGAGCGCCAACCAGAGAGCAAACGGCTGCAAAATGCTGTGCAGGAAGCGCAGGAGAAAATCGCGTACAAAGAGCGCGCGATCAACGAGCCGGAAGCCGTGCGCGAGGAAAACCGCCGCGCGTTGGAAGTCGGCCTGCGCACGGAGTTCGAGCGTCAGGAACAAGCGCTCCGCCGTGCCCGCGAAATGGAGCGCCAACGCATCGTGGGCAGCGCGCCGCAGGGCGTGAGCGAATTCTTCAAGGACCGCGTGCGCGAAGTCGCGGATATCCACAACTTGCTGCTCGGCGACAACGGCTATCGCGCGGTGAGCGTCTATGGCAAGGGCGGCGTCGGCAAAACGGCGCTGGCGTGCAAGGTGCTGGAGGAATTCGAGCAAGACTACGCGCACGTCTACGGCGTGATCTACACCAGCGCGCGCCCCGGTCTGGACATCAACCTGGAGCAGATTTACCTCAACAGCGCGGCGATGTTTGGCGGCGACACCGCGAAGAAGATGCACGCCGACTGGACCAACAAAAATCTCGACGCCGCCGCGAAGATTAAGCGTCTGCTGGACCACTACGCGAACGATGTTCCCAACGGGCAGCGCGTGATTATCCTGCTGGACAACCTCGAAGAGAAGCTCGACGGGCACGGTCGCCTGATCGACGCGGAACTGCGCCTGTTTGCCGATATGTTCCTCGAAGCGGGACACAGCGCCCGCTTGCTGATCACCAGCCGCGAACCGTTGGCCCCCGCCGACTCCGCGCGGCGGCACGAGCGCATTCTGCCGTTGGACGAGGGTCTGCCGGAGCCGGACGCACTCGAACTGCTGGCGGACTTCAACGCGCAGAACGACGTCGGTCTGGATGATGCGGCGCGCGACGACCTCAAGCAGATTGCGCGACGCACACGCGGGTTCCCGCGTGCGTTGGAGGCGGTGATCGGTGTGCTGACCAACGACCCGCTGCTGACGCTGCCCGATCTGCTGGCGGACGTCGAACTGTGGGCGGTCGAAGTGACCGAAAAACTGGTGCTGCGCGCGCAATCGCGGCTGGACACCGACGAGCAACTCGTGATGCAGGCGCTGGCGGTGTTCGGACGCCCCGTGACCGAGGCGGCGGTGCGCTTTTTGCTGGAAGTAATCCCCGGCGAGCGCAGCCTGGACGTCGGCGCGACGATCCGGCGGCTGGCGCGCGGGCAGTATGTCAGCGTGAAGCGCGCGACCGGGCAGTTGGTGCTGCACCCGCTAGACAAGGAAGCCAACTACCGCCAGATTCCGCGCGACACGACGGTGGAGATTCATGTCGTGGTGTTGGAAGGTCGTGCCGCCGCGTATTACGTCACGTTGCGCCGCCCGCAGGACGAATGGAAAACCATTGACGACCTCGCGCCGCAGTTAGCCGAGTTTGAGCACCGCGTCCGCGCGGGAGATTATGAGACGGCGGCATATCTGATTCGCAGTATTGACTACGATTACCTGCTGCTGTGGGGCCACGCGAGAAAAATCGTTGAACTGCGCGAGCAATTGCGCGGCAAGCTGGACGATAAAAACCTGGAAACCGTGAACTTCACTCACCTGGGCCATGCATATTCTAATCTCAGTGACTTCCGGCAAGCTCTGGAATGTTATAAGAAGGGTTTGCAGCTTGATCAAGAACTTGGTAATCGTTGGAACGAGGGGATTTCACTTGGATCTGTTGGCAGCACATATTGGAATCTGGGGCACTATAATCAGGCCATTGAGCACCAAGAACAAGCGTTGGTAATCAGCCGTGAGGTAGAAGATCGCCAGGGCGAAAGCGCCAGTCTCAACGCACTCGCGCTGAACTACGACGCATTGGGCAAGGCGCGCAAAGCGATTGAGTTGTACGAGCAATCGCTGGCGATCAAACGCGAGAGCGGTCAGCAGCGCAGTTTACCCGTAATTCTGGCAAACCTGGGCAATTCGCACCAAGCTTTAGGCGATGGCGCCCAGGCGCAGGGATATTACCATGAAGCTCTGGCGATTGACCGCGAAATTGGAGATCGTCGCAACGAAGGCGCACACTTAGGTCTATTGGGTTGGTCGTTGGCGCTGTTGGGCGATGATGCAACGGCATTGGAGCAGCTTGACGAGGCGCTGGCCATCGCGCGCGAGGTTGGGGATCGGCGGTGGGAGTGTTATCACTTAACATCTCTTGGCAAAATTTCCCTGGGACAAAACGACATCGAACAAGCGTTGGAACACTATCGCGCAGCAACAGCCATCGCCGATGAAATTGCCGCCCCAGCGGAATTGAGCGTTGCATATTTCGGTTTGACCGAGGTGCATCTGCACGCGGACGATCTCGCGGTAGCGCTACACGCCATACGTACTGCGCGCCAACATGAGAGTCCACGCGACAAGGCTGGTTGTGCGGCGTTGGAAGGTGTGATCCTGGCGCGGAACGGGCAAACCGTCGAGGCGCGGCGCGCGTTCAATGCGGCACTGCAATTCGCGGATGAGTTGCTGTCCGATACCGCCGAGCTTTACAGGCCGAAGTATTCGCGCGGGCGGGCGTTAGCAGGGCTGGCGCTGCTCAGCGACGATCCCGGCGACCTGTGGGATCAGGCCGCCGAGGCTTATTGGGCCGCGCGTGCCAATTGTGATGCGGTGGGCGTGCTCGCCATCGAACGGCGGCGGCTGGGCTACCTCGCGCCGCTGGATAGCGCGGGGCGGCTCGCGGCGCTGCTGGCGCTTTTGGCGGGGGATTAATTTTATTGGTTTACCCCTCCCCTCCGGGCAAGCCCGGTTTCCCCTCCCCGCAAGCGGAGAGGGGATTAGCGCGCGCCGTTTTCCCCCTCTCCGTGTACGGGGAGGGGGTCAGGGGGAGGGGTCTGACACAACGAATAGAGCAGATACACATGACCAACGATATACAGCAAGCCAAACACGACTGGGAACAGTCCACGCTCAAGCGGGTGCTGGATCGCTTCCCGGAGCGCAAAGAGATTTTCGCGACCTCCTCCGATCACGAACTGGATCGCGTCTATGTGCCGGACGATGATGGCGACGCCGCCCAGGAACGCTACCTGGAACGGTTGGGCTTTCCCGGTGACTATCCGTTCACGCGCGGCGTGCAGCCGACCATGTATCGCGGGCGTTTGTGGACCATGCGCCAGTACGCGGGCTATGCGACCGCCGCCGAAACGAACACGCGCTACCGTTTTCTGCTCGAACGCGGGCAAACCGGCCTGAGCGTCGCCTTCGACCTGCCCACCCAGATCGGCTACGACTCCGACGATCCGATGGCGTTGGGCGAAGTCGGTAAGGTGGGCGTGAGCGTGCCCGCGCTGCGCGATATGGCACGCTTGTTCGCGGGGATTCCGCTGGACAAAGTCAGCACGAGCATGACGATCAACGCGCCCGCCGCGATTCTGCTGGCGATGGTTATCGCGGTCGGCAAGCAGCGGGGCGTCGAGCCGTCGCAGCTACGCGGCACAGTGCAGAACGACATCCTCAAGGAGTACATCGCGCGCGGCACATACATATTCCCGCCCAAACCGTCCATGCGCCTGATCACCGATCTGTTCGCCTACTGCGCACAGGAAGTGCCCCAGTGGAACACGATCAGCATCAGCGGCTACCACATCCGCGAGGCGGGATCGACCGCCGTGCAGGAAGTCGCGTTCACGCTGGCGAACGGGATCGCGTATGTGGAGGCGGCGCTCGCGGCGGGCCTGGACGTGGACACGTTCGCGCCGCGTTTGTCGTTCTTCTTCAATGCACATAACAATTTCCTGGAAGAGGTCGCCAAATTCCGTGCCGCGCGGCGACTGTGGGCGCACATCATGCGCGAACGCTTTGGCGCGCAGAACCCGAAAAGTTGGATGCTCAAGTTTCACACGCAGACCGCCGGCAGCACGCTCACCGCGCAGGAGCCGGAGAACAACGTCGTGCGTGTGACGCTGCAAGCGCTCGCGGCGGTGTTGGGCGGGACGCAATCGCTGCACACGAACAGCATGGACGAGGCGCTCGCACTGCCCACTGAGCAGGCGGTGCAGGTCGCGCTGCGCACACAGC
>CBEVZO010000234.1:0-6124 GCA_965554365.1 uncultured Anaerolineae bacterium | reverse complement strand
CTCGTCGCAGCATCAGGCGTTCCCGCTGGTGTACAGCATCAGCTACAGCACATGCCTGTCACTGACATGATTGAAACGCATACATTGCCCCCTGTAACCGTAGGCAATACACTGGTGGTGACGTTTTTCAGCGCGCCACTTATCGCGCATGGCCGTGCTATTGGTCTGCTCAGCATCGCATGGCCTGCTGATCAGCCGGTGGATGACGCCACCCGCGAGCAGTTGGTGAGCATCGGACGGCAGTTGGGCGTGGTGCTAGACAACGCTATCTTGTTTGAGGCCACCACACGCCGGGCTACATTGCTGATCAGACTCAACCGCCTGAGTACCGCGCTCAGTGCAGAGCTTGACCACGACACCATTCTCACTTTGCTGAGCGAGGAAAGCCTGAAGGTGTTTGATGCGCAGCTTGCGTATATTTGGCTGATCGAAGGTGAGGAATTGGTCGGCGCGGCAACCAGCGATCCCCATGCCGCTACGTTCACCGGCCAGCGGCGCGCGCTGGCAACTGAGGCGGGGCTGCTCGCGACGGCGCTCACCGACCAGCGACCGTGCTACGCTAATTATCTCTCCGACAACCCTGCATACGCTGCTGATCTGGCACTGTTGTCGGGCGCGCAAGCCGCGTTAGCCATACCGCTGCTTAAAGGGCAGCAGCCGGTGGGCGTACTGTTGCTGGTCAACCGGGAGACGCCGGACGCCTTTGGGAGCTGGCTGCTCGAACAGGCCGCCGTATTGGGCGCACAAGCCGTACTTGCGCTCCAGAACGCGGCGCTGTTTTCCGAAGCGCGCCGCCGTGTTGACCAGCTACGCCTGGTCAACGAAACGAGCCGCTACGTCACCGCGATCCTTAGCCTGCCGCACTTGATCGAAAGTGTGGTGCGGATGCTGGCCGACGCGCTGCATTTCGATCTCGTGGGCTTGCTCGAAGTCACCCCCCACGCCCCTATGTTCCAGGCGCTCCATGTCGCCGATCAGACGCTAGATGATCCGGTTCCCGACACACTGCGAGATGATCTGCTGAGGCTGGCAGAGCAGGCAATACAGGCCACTGAACTGCAGTTAGAAAATGTGGCGTGTCAGCGCACGCCAGAAACAGGGACGGCGCTCATTGAGGAACCAGAAACCGAGAGGTTGTGCGCACTGGCTGTGCCGATGATCATCGCTGATGAAGTCACAGGCTTGCTGTTGGTGGCGCGCCGAGGGACACGTACGATCACGTCTGACGATCTGGACGTACTTGAACCGTTGGCGGCACAGTTAGCGACCGCTATCTCCAATGCGCGATTGTACGAAAAAGTGCGTAATCAGACCATCGCCCTCGAAGCGCGTGTCGCCAGCCGCACTGACGAAATTCGACGCCAACAAGAGCGTACCGAGGCGATCTTGCAGTCGGTCGCCGATGCGGTGATCGTGTTTGATCTTCAGGCACAGGTCGTGCTGACCAACCCTGTCGCGCGGGTGTTGTTCGACAAGTACGATCTGGAACTGGACCTGGGCACACGGGTGCGGCAGTTGGTCGCGCGGCTGCTGAACGGGGAGCATGAGGTTGTGCCGGACACTGATGATCATGATCACACTGCCATTTACGAGATTGGGCCGGTGGCGCTGCAAGCACTCGCGGCCCCGGTACTCGACGAAGACCTGACGCCCCTGGGCGCGGTGGTCGTGATGCGCGATATTTCGCGCTTGCGCGAGCTAGACCGCCTGAAAGATCAGTTTGTTTCCAATGTCTCGCACGAACTGCGCACGCCGATGGCGAATCTCAAGCTGTACCTCTCCTTGCTCGAACAGGGCCGCCCCGAACGTCACGCCGATTATATGGACGTGATGCGCAGCGAAGTTGAGCGTCTGGAACGGCTGATCAGCGACCTGCTGCAAATCTCACGCCTGAAAAATGAAAAGCACGCATCGGGTAAACAGTTGTGGCTGCCGCTGGACTTTGGGGAACTGATCGACAACGTAATCCGGGGCAACAGCGCCCGCGCCCAAAGCGAGGGAAAAAACCTGCACCACGAGTGCGTCACGCCGTCCTTGCTTTCCGGTTATGGCAATCCCGATCAGATCATCCGCACGTTGATGAATCTCATTCATAACGCGCTGGCATATACTGAACCCGGTGACAGTATTATTGTGCGCAGCCGGACAGCCCCAACCGGGCAAAAGAAACCGGAATGGGTTATCATTGAGGTAGTGGACACTGGCATGGGGATTCCTGCTGATGAGTTGCCCACTATTTTCGAGCGATTTATTCGCGGGTCAAACGTCAGCCCGACGATTTCAGGCACGGGGTTAGGGCTGGCAATTGTGAAGGACATTATCGATCTGCACCAGGGCCGGATCGAGGTTGAAAGCACCGAGGGACAGGGGAGTACGTTCCGCATTGCACTGCCAGTACACAGTGTCGGTGATCCTGAAAATGTTGGTGGAGAATAACGTATGAGCAAGGGCAAAGTTCTGATTGTTGAAGATGATCTGCACTTAATGGAAGGGATCAAGGAAATCCTTGAAATCAACCATTACGACGTGCTGACAGCGCCCAATGGCGTGGCCGGGCTGGAAAAGTTGCGCCAGGAAAAAATCCCGCCTGACCTGATTCTCTCAGATATCATGATGCCGCACATGAACGGCTACGATTTCTTCCAGGCGGTGCGCTCTGAAACACGCTGGCATCACACACAATTCGTGTTCCTTACCGCGAAGGGGGAACGCGACGACATCATGTTCGGCAAGGAACTCGGCACAGATGACTATGTGGTGAAGCCATTTGATGCCAAAGACTTGCTCCGCACCATTGAAGCTAAACTACGTCGCCGCAAACAGTACGGCGATTTCTTTGATAAAGAAGTCTCAGAGATCAAGCGCAAGGTCCTCACCGTCATCAACCACGAAATGCGTACGCCCCTTACCTACGTGGTGGCGTATGCGGATATGCTGAATCGCGACGCCGAAGACCTCACCGTTGAAGATATGCGCAGCTTCCTACGCGGCATCAATGTCGGCGCTAACCGTTTGCGCCGCATGGTCGAAAATTTTATCTTGCTGGTCGAATTGCAAGCGGGCGAGGCGAAGGGCACTTTCGCGTGGCGCAAAGATACGCTCTCGAATTTCGCCGCGCTGCTGCGCCAGATCGAATCGAAGTACACTGATCTGGCTGCTGAAAAACAGACTGCGCTGGTCATCGAGGTGGAAGACGATCTGCCCACAATTACGGCGGACAGTGACTATCTCAACACGGCAATGGAGTGCATGGTGGACAACGCGATCAAGTTCACCGAGAAGCCAGAGAAAACCATCACCCTGCGCGCCTATCGCCAGGGCGACGTCGTGTGCATCAGCGTCAAAGACGAGGGGCGCGGCATCCCGGAAGAAGAACTGCACCTCATCTGGCAGATGTTCTATCAGGTCGACCGCGAAACCTACGAAGATCAAGGCGCGGGGGCGGGGCTACCCATTGTAGCTGGTGTCGCCGAATTACACGGGGGCCATGCCTCGGTGGAGAGCAAAAAAGACGAGGGCAGCACGTTCACGCTGCATCTGCCGATCAAACCCGCCACCGAAGAAACAAAACAGGAATCACCGGCTGAAACCGGATAGTCGGTTTGTGCGTACAGGGTGGCAGTGCTGGTCGCATTTTTGTCGAATCAAGCGAATCGTCAGAAACGTGTCAGCATGGTGTCAGAGCGCACGCGAATCTTGTGTTACGATACAAACACTATTTGCGGTTGGTGATGCTGGAGTCTGAGAAACGGCTATCGGGTTATGTGCCCAACGTAGAGCCGTTTGTCAGGGTCTCGCATCGCCACAGGTGGTTGTTCATACCACTAGCCCCACGTACCAGGAGGTATTGCACCCTATGGCTTCGATTCTAGAAAAGATCAACACGCTGATTTCAGCCAATGTCCATGCGCTGGTGGATTCGGCGCTGGAAGCTAGCTCGGTCAAGGTCATGGACGAGTATATCCGGCAGGCCGAGCGCAATCTCGACGCGCTGGAAGACACCGCCGCGACCATTGGCGGCACGGTAAAGACGCTTAAGCGCAAGTATGAGGAGTATGCGGCGGCGGCTGAAAAGCTCGACCGCGACATCGACACGCTGCTGCTGCGCGGCAAGGCCGATCTCGCGACGGCGGCGCAGGCCGAACTCAACCAGAAACAACAGTTGGCGCAGGAATATTACGAGCAATGGCAAACGCAAGAATCCGAGTACCGCAAGATGCTCGACGCCAAGCTGAAGATGGAAGCCAAGCTGACGACCATCCGCCAGGAGCGCGAACACCTCAAGGCGCTGATGGAACTGGTCGCTGCCAAAGAGATGACCACCAAAGCGATCAAGAGTCTGGACGATCTCGCGGGCATGGGCGACGAGGATGTCGCGCGGCTGGGCGAACAGATTCGTTCCCGGTTGGACCGCGAAGAAGCACGGCTCGAAATGGCAAGCGGCAGTATGCAAGACCAGATCAACGACGCGATTGGCATGACGGAGATCGAGTTGCAGCTTGACGAACGCCGTCAACGCCTGGGTCTGGGCGGCGGCGCGGACAGCAGCACGTAGGGAAAAGCTGTTAGCGATTAGCCGTCAGCACAGGAGCGACACGCTGGCGCGATGTGCCGATGTGCGGCGATTACAACCTTTTAGCGCCACTGTGCGTAAGGGCGTATAGCAGTATACGCCCTCTCTGCTGTTGCACCGGGCGGGACGTGCCGGTGCGGTGTGTGATGGGGTGCGTACCACAACTGAGTCTGGTTCGGAATCTGGGGTAAATGTGATATGTCCAAGAACCGCGAACAACTGCGCGAGCGCGCCTGGTGGGCCATCTTCTCGGCGGCATTTTTTAACGTCGAGAGTGCGGTGATCATCGCCCTGTCAATTCTCCTCTTTGGCCTGGGGTACCAACCGTTTGGCTGGTGGCAGAATGCATATTGGCTGATCTTCGGCGTGCTGGCGGAGGCGCTTTACCTCGGGGTGACCATCACTGACCCTAACATGGCGCAGCAAGCTGTGAGCAACATGCTCTCGGAACGCTTCGAGCCCGATGACATTAAAAACGCGGATGCGCGTGAACGGCTCAAACGCGCGCTGGAATATCACCGCCTGATCCTCGAATCCGCCCGCCGCCATGCGGGGACCATGCGCACGCATATCGAAACGACGGCCCACGAACTCGAACCCTGGATCGCGCAGATTTACCGGCTCGCGCGCTATATGGATGAATATCAAGAGAATGCCGTCATTCGGATGGATCGGCGCATGGTGGAGTTGGACCTCAAGAACCTGGAGCGGCGGAAGAATACCGAAGACGACCCGCGCGTTGTGGAGGAGTTAGAGGACGCGCTCCAGGCTAAACGTATCCAGTTCGCGAACCTGCAAACGCTGGACAGCCAGATCAAACGCGCTGATATCCAGCTTGACCAGACACTCTCGGCGTTAGGCACAGTGTACGCCCAGGTGCAGTTGTTAGGGTCTCGCGAAATCGACGGGGGCCGTGCCGAACGGTTACAGGATGCGATCAAAGAGGAAGTTACGTCGCTGGAAGACACGCTTGCCGCGCTGGACGAAGTGCAAAGTTATCAGGGCACAGCGAACAGTTAGTAGCATCCCGTGGCTGTATTGGAACCGCCACAATTGCCGCAGGGTTACACGCTGCGCCGCGCGACGGTGCGCGACTTGCGCGCTGTGCAGCGCCTCGAAAAGGTGATCTTTCCGCGCGACGTATATCCCTACCTCGATCTGCTGATCCTGTTTCTGTGGCCCGGCATTGTGAACCTGAAGATTACCGCGCCGGATGGCGCACTCGCCGGGTTTGTGTCGGGCATTCGGGCGCTGCGTCCTGAACACGCGTGGATCATCACCATCGGCACGGCGCGCGCGCACCAGCGGCGCGGACTCGGCACGTTCATGCTGCACCTCATCGAACAGCGCATGGCCCGCCCCGCGATGCGGCTCACTGTGCGCGAGAGCAACCACCACGCGATTCGCCTCTACCACCACACTGGCTACACCACCGTCGAACGCAAAAAGGGCTACTATCGCGACGGCGAGGCGGGGCTGATACTCGAAAAGCGAGTTAAGCAAGAGTAGAAAGGCTGCACCATGTGGCGGCGACCCCGATCGATCATCGTC
>CBEVZO010000233.1:0-6172 GCA_965554365.1 uncultured Anaerolineae bacterium | reverse complement strand
CGTAACGCGGCTGTCCGCCGTGTGTGGCAAACAACGCGATTAGGTCGTGCGCCGTGCGCCGCCAGTGAGCGTTTTCCGGCAGCAGATCGATCACCACCTGGGAACCACGTTTGCGCAGCCGGGGCCGCACCAGATCGCCTGTGAGCATCAGCGGTGTCTCCGGCCTGGACTGCGGCGTTGGGATTTGCCTTCTTCGACTGTATTGCGTGCGATGACCTCATACAGTACTGCCTGCCGGTTGCCCACCTTGCGCAGGACGCGGCCCAGACGCTGGATGTACTCGCGCGCGCTGGCGGTCCCGCCCAACACTATCGCGACTTTGGCTTCGGGGACGTCCACACCCTCATTGAGTACGCGCGAGGTGACAATGGCGCGATACGTGCGGTTCTGAAAACCCTCCAGAATATGCTTGCGCTCGGCGGCTTTGCTTTCGTGCGTGATGACGGGGATCAAGTGGCGGCGCGCAACATCATAGGCGACCGTGTTGTTTTCGGTGAAGATCAGGGTTTGCTCGTGGAAATGCTCGCGCAGCAGGTTATCAAGCACCGCATACTTGCCCGACGCACTCGCGAGCAGCCGCAGAATACGCTGGCGGGCGAGTAACGCGCGGCGCGCGTCGGGGTCGAAGGCGCTCAGGCGCATCAACTCCATCAGCCAGCCCGCGCCATGCGTACGTCGGAGTTGGCGCGTGCGGAAGAACCCGGCGTAGATCTTAAAGTCCGCATCGTACTGGGTGCGTTCATCGGAGGTGAGGTCAATGCGGATACGTTCAGTGCGGTATGCGGCAAGTGTTTCACCCGCCAGGTCGTCGATGCGTTGCGTGTAGACGATGGGACCGATGAGGTCTTCCACGCGCCAACGTCCATCAGTCTGTTCGTGCTCTTCGGGGTAAGTAGCGGTCAGACCCAGGCGCAACGGTGAGGGTGACATCAGGGCAGTTTCACCCCAACTGGGCGCAGGCAGATGATGCACTTCGTCAAAGATGATGAGTTAGAAGTGATTGCCGTAGTCGGCGATGAGGTCGCCAGACGAGTGGTAGGTGGTCACGGTCAGCGGCTGCACAGATTTCTCGCCGCCATAGTACACGCCCACGACCGTCTGGAACGCGTTGGCCAGGCGCGCGTACCATTGGTGCAGCAGGTCGATGGTTGGCGCGACCACCACCGCTGACCGGTTGACATGCTGGATGGCCCGGATTGCCACGAAAGTCTTGCCGGAACCGGTGGGCAGTACGATACTGCCGCGATGATCTGCCTCGGCCCAGGCGACCAGTGCTTCGTCCTGATAGTCGTGTGGTTGGCGCTGGTCGTGCATGTCCAAATCCAGATGCTGCCAGCGCGGGACTGTGTCGCGGATGTTGGTTTGGCGGAACCAGTCATACAGCGCGGGGTAGTGGTACCCTTCGCAGCGCCAGTGTTCTTTGATCCACTGGAACGGTGGGGCGGGGCGCTGGCTGGCACCCACATCGTTGAGCACCAGCGTGCCGCCCTGGTAGTAGACGGTTGGGAACATAGCGGCTTTTGATTCTATAGCTTGATGATGGCGAGTATTGTAACGCATCACCCAACGAGCGCGGAAAACTCTACGGCAACACTGTTTTTCCAGGGGCGATGGTCGTTGGGTGCGACCAGTTCACAGGCTGCGTTCTAAGCAGTCCTGTTCTCAAACCAGTGGCATTCCCCGCAAGGCCCGCATAGAATAAGGGGCATAGATTCAGAAGCATTTTTCCAAAGAGGGTAGCATGGTGTCAGTCAAAGGGAGTAAACACATGAAACAACGAACGGTCTACATCGTGTTGGCAGCTGGGTTACTGTTGATCGCTGTCGGGCTGGCATCGTCGGGATTCGTCACCGAGAGGACGAGCGCCCAAGGTGGTGAACCAACACCGTCACCTGAACTTGAAGAGGCACTTGAGCGCGCGCGGGTGTTTGCTGGTGACAACGCGGACTGGGAGCCGTTTGTATGGGAACTTGACGGAGTGGAGATGGTGCTGGTGCCTGCCGGGTGTTTCATGATGGGCAGCACAGAAGAACAGATCGATGCAGCTCTAGCGCTGTGCAATGAGGAATTGGGAGATTGTAGACGAGCGTGGTTTGAGAACGAAAGCCCGCTGCACGAAGTGTGCTTTGAAGAACCATTCTGGATCGACAAAACTGAAGTGTCACGCGCAATGTATGCTGAATATGCGGCTGACACCCTGGAACCTAATGAATACTCCTCGCGCGATGCGCAGCCGGTTAATTTCATAACATGGTTTGGTGCGCAGACTTTTTGCGATTGGCGCAATGCGCGCTTGCCCACTGAAGCGGAATGGGAATACGCTGCGCGCGGACCAGAGAGTTTGATATACTCTTGGGGCAATGAGTTTGTGGGCGATCATGTTGTATACAAAGGAAATTCCAACGGTGAGACCGTGGATGTGGGAAGTCGGCTTGGTGGGACATCATGGGTGGGAGCGCTAGACATGAGTGGAAATGTGTTGGAGTGGGTGATGGACTGGTATGATCCAGAATATTATTCATTTGTCAGAGCAGATTCCACTCCCACTGGACCAGAAACTGGTGAAAAACGCGTGTTGCGGGGTGGCTCATACGGCAGCGACAACAGTTACTTGCGCACCGCCCGTCGCCAGTGGAACTCGCCGGATTCCGTGTACAGCCCTGCCTACGGCATCCGCTGCGCACGCTCTGCCGAAGACTAGCTCCGACCTTCTGGTTTTGGTGTTTCCGCGGCGGTGTGGAGGCATGACCCTGCACCGCCAATGTTTTTTTGTTCCCCAACCTTGTTGGTTTGTTAGCTCACAACCGTAATCCTCCGCACCGCATAGCACCCCGATTTGTGACAATGAAGACGCCCGTGCAGCCGTGAGGAATCCCTATGCCTCCCTCCAAGATCATTCGCCGCAGCGTCGTCATGATTTCCCTGATGTGCGCCCACTTGCAGCAGTTGCTCGTGGTCAGGTGGGGGATTGAGATTATCAACGCCAATATCTCGACGCAGCAAAGCTCCCGGTCACAGTTTTTTGCAGATCGAGGGCTTGTTGAAGATTTTCTGTTCCGTTGCTGCGTCGTTACCCTGCCGGATTCAGAACCTGGCCCAGGAACAGAATCGCGCCGGTCTGCCGGTCATAGATGGCGTAAATGAACGGATGATCCAGCCGCACCTCAACCGGCTGTGAGGGCATCGGGGCAGAGGTGATACCGACCACAATCGCAGTGGCAGCGGCGGCCTCGGTTCCGGTTTCGTCCACGCCGATGAAGGCTTTGTGCAACGCATCCGTGACAAACAGGTTGCCGTTCACGGTGGCGGGATCGAACATGCCGGTCAGATCGGCCAGGTTCCCATCAAACACATCGGTCATGCCCATGTTCTGGAGGGTGGTTTTGAGGTCCAGCGCGGTCTCAAACTCGAAGCGCGGCATGAAAAGCTGCACATCCTGAGTTGCGATCTCGCGGCGCGTGGACTCAAACCAGGCACCATCAAGCTGCCTTTGTACCGCTTCAAACTGATCGGCGTCAGGCAGCACAATCAGCATCGCCATGTCGTAGCCGAAGTAGGGCAGTTCCACGACCTGGAATCCATCGCCGCGCAGGTAGCCCAGCGACTCCTGTTGGAACATCATCGGCACGTTGACCGTGGAGCCATCCAGCAGCGTGAAGGGTTCGTCCTGAGTGGCGGATTCCACAAACGGATGTTGCCACGAGCCGTTGAAGTAGATCGCGTTGACCAGCACCAGCCGCGTATCGGGGTTGATCACGCCCTGGGGCAGCATGTTCTGTATCTTGTCCTCGGTTTCGTCCTCGACCCAGTCATTGATCGTCTCACGCGCGGCCTCCGACTCTTGCACAAAATCCATGAAGCGCAAGCCGCCGTTGTAGAAGTCACGCAGGAGGTTCATATACGCGTCACGGAAGGGGAATCCGTCCTGCGCCCAGATCGAGTTGGCGACATTGAGTTGCAGTCGTTCGCCCTCGCCACCTGCGCCAGCGTCCGGCGTTTGGCGTGTGCTGAGATCAGCGTTGAGCGCTGCGAATGCCGGATGCAGAGCATCCTGTGGCAAGGTGTAGCGCAGCGTAGCGGCCATTTGCGTTTCGGTGTTCTCGCGCGCGGCAGCCATCAGCATTCCAAACGCCTGTGAGATGCTGAACGGGGAGAAGAGCAGGTTGGTGTCCGTCTCGGCAGCCACTTGCCGGTAGAAATCAAAGGCGAAGGTGTTATTGTCTGCGACCAGAGTGGCAGTATCGTTGTTTTGCGCTGCGCTGGGTGCCAGTGTGCCGCAAGTGACGCCCAACACGATGCTGCTTAACAGAACCAGGTGTAAGACGCGTTTCACGGTGTAATCCTCCTCATTGTTCTCGGTGTACATGATTATGACGCTGGGCGGGGTAGGATTGTTCCGCATAGATGCTGCTGGCAGTCACTACCCCCGGAATTCTGCTGCTTTATTCCGCACGTTTGCATTCGCAAAACCGTAATCCTACAGCCTGTGCAGCACCCCGATTTGAGACAATGAAAACAGCCCGTCACCAGCGAGGATACTTATGCCAGCCAGCAAAACGATACGGCGCAGTGTCGCCATGACACCCCAGATGCGTGCGCGACTCCAGCAGCTTCTCGACAACGAACTGCGTGATGTGACTGAAGCCGACCTGATCCGCCAGGCGATCCGCGAGTACCTGGATCGGCAGGAAGACGTCGTAAGCAGCAGGGCGCAGTTCCGCAAGGCCTTCCGCGTACGCATCGATGATCTCGACGTTGCGCTGACCTTTCGCCTGGACATGCTGCTGGCGCTGGTCGCACATGGCTTGGCGGTCATGCTGCCGGTTTTCACTGAGCAGCCGGTCACCGCCGACGAGCTGATCCAGGCGGCCATTGTCGCTGCCGACCAGTACGCTGCCGCCCTCCAGGACCAAATCGACGCGGTGCGTGGTGCGTGACTAAGCCGATCATCATCCCCAATCTGAAGTATAAATCCCGCCAGCGGCGCGGGCGCGGCAGCGGAGCCAAAGGTCTGCGCTCAACCCTCAAGTATTTGGAGTTCCGTGAAGATCGCGACCAGCGCGCGAAAACCTGGGGCGACGAACGCTGGGCGGATTGCGGATTGGGCGCGCATTACCGCGAGATTTTCGCCAACTGCGACCGGTTCAAAAGCCAGCATGTGCTGGCGTGGACCTGGGTCATTTCGCCTGCGCCGGACCTGATGGCGCTCGTGCCGCAAGACCAGCGGTGCGCTCTGGTGATGGACGTGACCGAGCGCGTGGTGGAGGCGTACTACGACGCGCGCGATTTTCAGATTCCCCCGTACAGCTACGTCTTGCACGACCGGTTGACGAAAGAGGGCCAGCAGCAGCTTCACACCCATGTGATTCTGCCGGGTCTGGCTCCGACGGCAGGTGGCTGGGAACCATTCTACAACCACAAGCGCCAGGGCCACGACGAGTTGTTCAACGCTGTTGCACGTGACGAATTTGAGCAGGCGCTGGACCGGACGATTGGCCCGGAATGGCGTCGGCTGCGGGAGGAGCCGGAGGTGGCGCAAGACATCCCGTTGGATATCGACGATCTTGATGCGTGGTTCCCGCGCTGAGGGGGGAATATGTTTGGGATGGGACAACTCACGGCAGTAGGTGGGGCGGTAATCCTTGCTCTGGTTTTGTTCATTACCGCGTTGTTGGATTGGCTGGGTGCGACCTTCGGCGAGGCGCTGTACGTGTCGCTGTTGGCCGTGGTCGGGATGGGCTATGGCGTAACGGCATGGCGTATGCGTCAGGAGAAAGAAAATGATTGACTGGTGGTCGTGTTTTGTCGATTGGTGCGTCGTGATGGGGGGCTGTCTAGGGTTCATGCTGTGTCTGCTGCCACTGGTGGCGGTGTTCGTCGCAGCCTGGATTGGTCAATCGCTGCGACGTGCCGACAGAAACCAGCGGAACGAGGAGCAGAAGATAGCGCAAGATATTCCGCTGGACATCGATGATCTTGACCTCTGGTTTCCGCGCTGACGTGCTGCGTTGCCGACCATTTCTTCAGTCGTGATTGTCTGGTTTCGTTTTTAGAGTCCAAGGAACCCATACGCGGCATTCAAGCATTGCCAGAGGACTACCTGAAGTTAATTTGCTAACTCACGTTACGCACAAAGCGTTTCAAACTGATGTAAACTATCGTTATGAACGAT
>CBEVZO010000232.1:0-6176 GCA_965554365.1 uncultured Anaerolineae bacterium | reverse complement strand
CCGGAGCCTAGTTCCTCCACAATGCCATCACGCAACAGATCGTTGACCACCGCTGTGATCTTCGACGGTGAATAGCCAATCGTCTCAGCGATCCGCGTGCGAGACAACGTGCCGAATTGCCGAATGGCTGTAACGGTTAAATACTCCGGCAGCGGCAGCTTAAATGGGGCCGTATGCGTTGGGACTGCCTCAAACGGGTTATCACGGAGCCGCTCAGGTCGTGTAGACTTTTTCAAAATAGGACTCCATCTGAGTACACACCAACCGATAAATTCACGCACTGAACTAAAATTTACATTATCTGAAAATAACACTCCTGTCAATAAAATAAAGCGCGTATCTCAGCACAAGTCAGGCATACCGCAAGGCGCACGCAAAAGCCGCACCCGACGATGAGTGCGGCTTCGTGTTCCAACGTAAGTGCCTTACCACACGTCAGGCGCGCCGATGAAGATTTCCTCCCCGATCAACGTGAT
The DNA here is from genome assembly GCA_965554365.1 of uncultured Anaerolineae bacterium. GTDB lineage: Bacteria > Chloroflexota > Anaerolineae > Aggregatilineales > Aggregatilineaceae > CAYRNY01. The sequence continues at coordinate 5,700 of CBEVZO010000232.1, read as the reverse complement.
CGTGTTGCCAGTGATCATCTCACCGCCGACTGCCAACACATTGATCGTTACCTCATCTGCCAACCCTTCCCACATGCCTTCGCGGGCGGTCAAACTAAGGAAAGGGAACACATCATGCAGCGTACGCGCATCATAGGTGATCGTGAACGATCCATCCGCCGCAGGGACCACCATACCCTGATCCATCACCACACCCTTATCATGCACAGTGTAGTAGACCGCCGTCGCGCCTATCGGAGCAAAACCCTCAAACATCAACGGCACAATGCGACCTTCCGGCCAGGTGATGAAACCCGGTTGCGGCGACACAATCTCCAGGCGCGGCGCGTCGGGCAGCACAACGTAAAACTCGTACTGTCCGGACGTGCCGAGTACCGTGCCAGTATTGTGACTTTGTGGGATCACGCCATTGCCGACATACGGGCGATCATGCACTACCTGCATATCAACCGTCCAACGCCCCGCCTCGTTTGCGACAAAGTTAAATGCTGGATCGTAGAGCCAACCGATCTTATTAGCGTGCCACTCACGGCTGTATGCAGCCCCACTGGGCGCGGTGATCGTGACTGTCACCCGGCTATCGAGCGGTGGCCCGACATGCCCGCTGAATGCGACCACATCGCCCATTTGCAGCAGATCACCGGGCCGGATGCTCTTGGGCAAAAACAACATATCGATGTCCTCACCCTGCAACATCATGATCGGCCCGCCGTTGATGCTGGCTCCGGTCGCGTCCTGGAACGGAGGCGTTACGCGTGCGCCAATGGGATCATTATGCGGTAACAGTACCCACAACGAACTGTAGATCGCGTACTCATTGATCCCCAATGCGGGCACACGGAACACCGCCCCGCCAAACTCCCACTTGAGATCGCCAGGCAGGTCGCCCTCGGCGCTCTCACCGATCTGGTAACCATACGTGTCACCAAACCGCCAGTACGCCGTACCCATCCCGTCTTCCGCGATGATCTCGCGCACGCGCACATCGGGTCGCTGCGACGAACCATACCAATAGCCCCAAAGATCGATCTGTGCGGGATACACTGCCGGATCAAGCCCGGTATTGGTCGTGATAAACAGCGGCGCTTCGCCAATCGCGATGCGTTGTTCAAGCGCATTCGCACGATTCTCGAACGGGGCGGGCGGCCAGCGCGGTTCGTTGCGGGCACGAGAGATATTCTGTCGCATCAGGTTGTAGATAATCTGGTCCGGCGTGATATCTTTGATCGTGATAATCGAGTGAATCGAATCACCGGGCTGACGGTCCTCGTTCCCCCAATGGATATCGCCGCTGAAATAGGGGTAATAATTCTCAATGCCGACCTTGTTCGGCGGCAGGTTAAACACCTCGAACCACGCGGGCATATCGTCGATACGATTGTCGGGATAGTCCATGCCGCGTCGCCCGTGCGCCTCAATGCGTGCCGCCGTGCCCTCGACCACGTTGCCCCACGTCATCGTGCCCATCCACAGCGTGCCATCAGGATACTGGTATGACGCGGTGTAATCCACGCGGAATTCGCCGGGTGTCTCAAACGTGAAGTCCTCACCAATGGGCGGCTGGAAGTAACCGAAGCGATTCGCGCGCCCAATGAACGTCTTGACGACCGCTTGATTGGGGTCCGAGTATGGCAAGTGCGTCACCGTAATCACCACATCCGCAGGCACAGGCGGGAAAACGTGCAATCCCGGTGCAAAAGCGTCGCCTTGCATGTACGGTGTGGTTGGCAGTTGCGCCGGATCGAGATCAAGGGTCTGCGCAACATATATATCGTATGTCCCCGTGATAGGATACGCGTTGCCAAAGATATCGTTGACCGTGCCATTGAGCGTGATCACATGGTGGCCGTACTGGTCGAATTGGTAAGCGAACGCTTCGTCCATCGTCGCGAGGTGGAACAAATCTGCGATCTGTCCCGTTCCTGCGTGCAACTCCGTGCCACCGGGCGTGGAGGGTGTACGCACCGACGATTGGCGAATCGGGGCCGGGCCGAGTATATCCACCCCACCGTCTGGTTTCTGGACCTGAATCGTGAGATTACCAGAAGGCAGCGCCAGCGGCACAAAGGGCGGATTCGGCTGGCGGCGATCCGTCTGCGAGAGCCAGGGCGAACCCGGTTCGAGTTGGTAGGCGATGGGTTGCCCTGAACGCGCGTCCAAACGCGGGATCACCGCCTGCTCTGGTGGAATCACCACACGCGTCGGCATCGCAAACTCTCCGGCGTCTTCGCGTGCCGTGATACCCCGGCTACCATTCACCAACACGTCGCCCAACAGCACCCAGGGAATGCGCGGCGGGGCAGTTGCACCGAGGACCAACGGGGGCATCTCGATGCGCGGTTCCCCTTCGTACCAGATTATTATCTGCTGTTCGTTTTTAGAGATCAACACCTCCTCGGCAGGCGGCGGAATAAAGATGCTGGGCATATACACGCCGTCCGGCAAATCGTTAGGGACGGTGAAGGTGATGTTCAGTGGTGCGTCAAAACTATGAGGGCCTGCGCAAGTCGTGGCGAAAAATGGCGTGCTCCCTACTCCCACGCCTTCACCGCCCGCTTCGTGTTCGATAGGCAACCCGGTCGGGGTGAACAGCGTTGAGATGAACCACACGCCCCAGGGTTCAGCGTAGCCATCCGCACCGAACAAGTAACGCAGATCAACATGCGCCATAAGATTCACATTCGGCGGAGTGTCAGTGCAATCAATTCCAGGTGAAGTCACACGCAGCGTGCCAGTAATCGTGATCTGTTGGCCGCGTTGAACGCCAAAACCAAAGCCGCCCTGATTTGCTGCTCCTTGCAGCGAGCCAGAAAACCACCACCCGGTCCAGTGATGTATTTCCGCGACGCCAGCTACAAACGCGCCCGCACTGTTGAATTGATGGCCGTTCAGCGGCGCGCCGCCGACTTGCAGCATCGCGCCGGGGAGTTCGTTAATCTGATCCCCGCCAGGAACACCGCCGCTCGCTTCGCCTGTCATCACCCGGATCCATTCGCGTTGTTCACCTACCCCGTATTTGACCAACACATACGAGCCAGGCGGTGCGTAAAGCCGCGCAGAAAACGCACCGTCGATATCAGACTCAACAGTTGCAAAAACGTGGGTACTCACATTGCCGATGAACACCATCGCACGCGGCGGAACCGACCCTGCTGCCCCCGTAACCGTCGCATAGCCATCGGGGTCCGGCGCGCTTACCCTTATCAAATCGGCACGCGGCGGTGCGCTCGGAATAGCAGTAGCAGATTCGATAACTGTGTACTCCTCAATAGTAATGACCATCCCCTGCACATCACCACTGGTCAAATCCACTACGATGTCCGGTAAGATGAGACCGAGCCAATGATCCGGCATTTCGAGGCGATACACATCCGGCGGCAGCACCACCTCAAGCAGTCCATTCGGCGGCTGTACCGTCTCACCAAGCCATTCATGCTCAGGTGGCGCAGCATTGCCCATCATACCCATCCAGAACGGCTCTTGCGGGGGCGTCCCATCCGGCATGAGTACCTGCGCAGAAAATAAGTAACCGGGCTGCATATCAAAATCAAGAACCAGATCGCCGGTCAGGTTTTCGATGCCCCGGTTGCGATAGGCTAACCGCAACTCCACCGGAGGACGAACAAAAACCATTACATGTTTGCCAGTGGGCACATTGCCTACTAAGTACATCCCATCCGGCCCCGTAACAAATTCCGCGCCGCCTTCCTCCCAAAACACAAACCCAAACACACCCTCAACAGGTGCGCTGTTGTATCGGATTGTGCCAACTATTGTGGCGGTAGATTGCGCTGTACTGGCATCGGAAGGGATTAGCACGCACAACAAACTAAGTACCAGCAAGCCACGCAGCATGTATCTGAGCATCACAGTCTTCTCCCATAAACTAATCGGTGTAGGGCAGTGCCAGCAAAAACGCGATCAGATCGTCTACTTCCTGAGCAGTGAGATGCGATGTCGTGCCGTGTGCGTCGTGGGGATTGGCGGTAGTCAGCACATCGCGGAGCGTTGGTGCGCTACCGTCATGCAGATACAGCGCACTGTCGTACAGAAAGCGCAATGTCGGCGTGTCGATTTGCGGCCCGAACCACTCACCGGGACCATCCGCCGTGCCGACATCATACGCATACAGGTTAGTATACAGCGGCGCGGGATGACAGTCGGCGCATTCGGTTACAGGCGACTCAAACACCAACCGCCCGCGTTCCTCCGCTGCGTTGAGTGTATATAACCGTTCCGGCACTTGCAGCGAGTCGATATAGGCCGCCAGCGCGTCGAGTTCGTAGGAGCGCCCCTGGTTCAGTGTACCCAACGTTGGGTACATCTCGCCCTCGATCAAACCATCACCGTACTGCTCAAAGCGGATGCTGAACTCAGTATCCGCCGATTCGTCCCACTCCCCTTACCAGCGCAGCGGATACGTTTCGATCATGCCCAACAAACTCGTTGTATTGCGCACGATCACCGGTTGCTCACCGGCAGGCACAGCACCCGTATATTGCAATTGCCAAGTGCGACCATCGTGTTCGCCCTCGATATGGCAAGTGTTGCAACTAATCCAGGCTGCCCGCGCAAGATCGGACCGCGCGCTGGAATAAAACAGCCGCTTACCATCCAGCAACAGCGGCGGCAGCGGCGATTGCGTGATCGCGATCTCATCGATGACAGCGTAGGTTGTGGTATCAATCACGCTGATCGTTCCGGCAAGCGTATTGTTGACGTATGCGCGCGTGCCATCCGGATGCAGCACGATCCCGCGCGGATTGTGGCTCACCGTGAGATGCGCTGCCCGCACCGGACGCGTCGGATCACTGATGTCCACCACCGAAACGTCATTACTGCCCGCGTTGACGATCCACAGCTCGGTATCGTCTTTCGCCAGCGCCGCGTCCCAGGGCAACCCCACCGGCTGATCGGTTTCCGGCAATGAGACATGCTCGCCGGTCTGGTGCGTCAGATCATCCAGATTCAGCACCGAGACTTTCGCAAATACGCTGTTATCGAACTGTGTATTCAGACCCAACCCATGCGCCATCGTCTGCGGCAGATACGCCCGATCCCCGGCGCGGTTGATGATTACGGCAGGCGCAGGCGCAACATTCGCCCACGTCGCCACCACACGCAGCGACTCTGTTTGCGCAAGCGAAATCACACTGACCTCCCCACGCAGCAAATGCGTCACCAACAGATGCGCACCATCCGGCGTGAAGGCCAACCCACACGGGCGATCGGGCACGCTCAGCACAGTCACCGTTTCGAGTGACACCGGATCGAGTTGGCGCACGGCATCGTTGCCCAGTTCCGCCACGAAGACTCCGCTCTGATCAGGTGTGAGCGCGATCCCCATCGGACGATCCCCGACGGGATATTCGTCCAGGACAACACGCGTAGCGAGATCGATCACTGTCACACTGTCGCTGCCCTGGTTCGCCACGAACACCCGGTCATCACCCACCGCAACAGCGCGCGGATCGATCCCCACAGCAATTTCAGTGACGGTATACGTTGTGGTATCCAACAATGACACCGAGTTCGAATCCGGATTAACCGCGACAACCAACGCGCCATCTGGTGTGATGGCAATAGCTCCACTGGCGTATTTCGGCGTGACAGCCGGTGGAGTCTCACTCAGAATCAGCACATTCGGCCACACACTCAACACAGTCACAAACACGAACAGCAACAGGATTTTCCGGCGCA
>CBEVZO010000231.1:0-6188 GCA_965554365.1 uncultured Anaerolineae bacterium | reverse complement strand
GATGGCGCATGTCGCGCACGTCCAGGTGCGTCAGGCCCGGCGCGGCGTGCTGCAAACCACACACGAAAAGGGCACAATTGACTTTGCGCAGCTAGTCGAGGACCTATACCAACTGGGCTATCGCGGCGCGCTGACTGTCGAATATATGACCACGTTCGGCTGGCACGGTATGCAAGAGATCAGCATCAGCCGCGAAACAGTCCACACCCGCGACGCGCTGCGTGCTGCTCGCAAACGACTGTCTCCTGCTTAAACACATTCCCCGCGTCAGTAATTCCATACGTCTTTATACCGCGCTTGCGTCACAAGTGCGGTATTGTTTTTTCCCCTATCTATGCCCCAATGTGCCAACTTGTCCGATTATTGTCCGATAAATGGCACTTTAGCTATCGATATCACTCCCCACAATCTGGCAAGCTATATCTAGCGTGACGCGCGTCACAGCTCACACATTCGCATATTCGCGAGGTACTGCGGGATAGGCCCCACAGTCATCGCGACGTGTTAGAGGAGAGCTTGTGATGAAACGCTTGGTATTGATTGCCCTGATCGTAGTGTTTGCCCTGTCCGTAACCGCAGCAGCCCTGCCCGGATCGCTTTCGACGACGGCCCCGCAGAATGGCACGACGTTCGCGCGGCTGAGTACCTTCGAGGCCGGCGAAACCATTGCGCCGCCGCCGGAATGCCCGGTGCCCGATCCCGTAGGTTGCTAACGCAATCGGCGAAACCGAACGTGTACCAGTGAAAAGGACGAGTCGTAAGACTCGTCCCTTATTTGCTATTCTGACCCTCATCATATACAGTATTCTCAACCGCTGTTTGAAGAATTCAATGCTAACTCAATGTGTTGTTGTTCTCATCCGCCAAGAATATTGAATTGAGAAGAGTCTGTGATGAAACGCTTGATTTTGGTTGCCCTGGTCGTTGTGTTTGCCCTGTCCATAACCGCAGCAGCCCTGCCCGGATCGCTTTCGACGACGGCCCCAGAGAGCGGTACAACATTGGCACGGCTACCCACCTTTGATGGGGGCGAAACGATTGCGCCGCCGCCGGTTTGCCCGCATCCCACGATCCCCGGATGCTAATAGATTGAACTGTACCAAGAACTGAGCATAAACGAATCGGCGAGCCGCGTACTCGCCGATTTGCGTGTCAATCAGCGGCGTTGGTCGAAATGCGAAGGGCTTTTTCAACCGTGGCGATGTCTTCCTCAATGGATTCGACTATCCGTTGACGTACGTTCGGATCTGTCAATCGCGTGAGTGCCAGATTGCGAGCATGGCGCAATTCTGACAACGCTTCTTCCAACTTTTCTTGCTCATATAACATGTAACCAAGCGCATGCCATGCGGAAATGAAGTGATAGTCATTGTCAAGTTGATCATAGAGGGTGCGTGCTGTGGTCAAATAGTATCTGGCAAGCCGTGCCCGCCCTAACTTGGAATATACCATCCCCAGTAAGTGATACATGCGTGCGCAGCCGTCTTTGTCGCCAATCACATAGTATTCCCACCATGCCCGCACACAGTAGCCTCTGGCTTGTGGATAGTGTCCCTGCGCGAAACTATGTGCGGCATAGGAGTGGTAGATCTGCGCCCGGATCCATGGGTTCACATTTTGCTGCATCAGACTTTCAGTATATGCTAATACATGCAACTCGTAATCATTCAGATCTGATTGGTCAAGTACTAGTATTGCCACCATCGCAATCAGGCTTTGCGCGGCAAGCCCCTGTTCAGCTTCAGCTAAAAAGAACAATAATGCTTGCTGCGCATACATAAATGCCGTTTTGTACTGCCCAGCGCGGCGGTAAGCTTTTGCCAGGGCATAATACACGCGCCCCTTGATATAACGAAATTGCAGCCTGTCCGCTTCCGCCAGCAATTCCGGTACCTGCGCCTGCATCGCTGCCAGTGGCTCGCGTGCCACATCAATATTAAAACGCTCCGTGCGCATCAACAGCTTCAAATCATCCTGTTCCAGATCGTCCAGGTCCTTGATAGCCCCATCCAACGCGATCCGCGCCCCATCATACTTGCGGCTGAGCAGCAGATACGTGCCCCACGCACGGAAAATCCTGCTCTGCAACTGCTGATCTCTCAGTTCGCGCACGGTCGAGATCATCATCAGAATGATGTTCTGCCATGCCGCAAAACGGCGGCTCGCCATCCAATACGGCCAATCCAACGCCAAGGCAAACTGGATCGCCTTCAGTAAATGCGCATTAGAACTGCCCTTTACAGTCAACGCCGCGCATACCATCTCGTCGATCTGCCCCAGGCGTTCAGCGATCACTTGGGGTTGGTCCTTGTAGTACAGCACAAAAGATACCTCGCGGTGCAACGCATGGAGCGCCGCCTCCGCCAGATCATCACCATTGGGAATCAGGTTGGGGTCTAGAGGAAGCCCGTTTTGATCGTCAAAATCACTGCCGCCGTGCATTACGTTGCCCCTTTCATCTGTACACGCACTCTCGCACAAGTATAACAAGAGCCACATCAATTTCGGCAAATGAGATCTACATATTGATGATCACTCGGCAACGACGCCGGACGTAGGCCGTTCATCCTGCGGAATCCACGCGCCAACACGGAAATGCGTGCTTTCAGTGGTGATACTACTGCCATCGGTCAACGCGACTACCGCGTGCAGATCATGCTCGCCGGGCAACAACGACCACCAATAATCAAAGGGGGCTTCGTTCACAGTGACGAGCGCTTCATCGTTCAACCAATAGGTGACCTGTTCGGTGTGCGTGGGCACAGCAATGGTGAGACGAATCCGCTGTTCGTCTTCCGGCAGCAGCGGCGTCAGGCGAAACACCGTATAGGGATCAGGCGACAATAAACGCACCGGCACATCTCGCCCCCCCACCAATTCCGCGCCTACTGGTGGCTGCGGAATACCCTGCCGCAGCGCCCAATCCTGTGCCGCTGGAGGAAACACAAGATACACGCGTGATTCGCGATCCTCCGGCGGGGTGGTTTCATCCGCCAATAATCCCGTCCGCTGATCGATCACAAACGACTGGTACAACGTGTCATGCGTTGTAGGGACAGTGCCTTCAATGAACCATTCCCACGCCGTATTGGGGCAATAGTCTGTGGGCAGCAAGCCGGATGTGGCACACACTTCTGCCCGCACCAAGCCCTCTGGTACGTCAAATATGAGTTCAGGTTGACCGAGCAATACCCGCCGCATAAACTCGTTCCAGATCGGTCCCGCGCCACTGATACCACTCACCTCAACCATCGCTGAATTATCCGCGTTGCCTACCCACACCCCGGTGACAAGATTCGGAGTATAGCCCACCGTCCAGTTATCGCGGAAATTGGTGGTCGTGCCCGTTTTCGCGGCGGCGGGACGCCCGATATTGAGCGCGCTTCCCGGACCGAACGAGGGAATCCGCGCCTCGTTGTCGCTGAGAATATCCGTGATCAGGTACACCACGCGCGGATCAATCACCGGTCTCTTATAGTCTGGCGGTTCCCACTGATACAGAATATTGTCGTCACGGTCACGGATTTCGAGGATATACACCGGATCAACACGATACCCGCCGTTCGCCAACGCCGCGTAAGCCGCTGTGAGTTCCAGCAGACGCACCTCGCCGCCGCCAAGTGTGAGCGACAGATCGAAGCGACTGGTATCGGTCAACGTATCGATACCCAGACGCGTGGTCAACCGCACCAGCGCGTCGATGCCCACATGATCCAGCGTCACGACCGCCGGGATGTTGTATGACGATGCCAACGCCTCGCGGATCAGCACCGGGCCATGTTCCACCAGTCCGTAATTCGCGGGCGTATAGCTCTCCAAACGGCGCGTGACAAACGGGGTTCCAACATCCAGAATCATCGTCGCCGGGGTCCAGGGATCGGGGCCAGTGGGATCAAACGCCGCCGCATAAGTAAACGGCTTGAGCGCCGATCCAGGTTGGCGAGGGGCCAGCGTCGCATTGACTGCGCCTTCAATCGTGTCATCGAAATAGTCTGGACTGCCGAGCATGGTCAGAATATGACCGGTGTGCGGGTCCAGCGACACAAGTGCCGCGTTGCGCGCATTATGCGCCGGTTCGCCGGGTGGCGGATTATTCAGCCAGTCCAGATGACGCTGGGCGGCTTCCTGGGCGGCATTCTGCCAGTTCAAATCGATGGTGGTCGTGACTTCCAGTCCGCCCTGATACAACGCCTCTGGATAATCACGCGCTAGCTGAATCCACACCGCTGCCACAAAATGCGGCGCAGCAATCGGGAAGGATGCAGCAGCGTAATCGAGGTCTTCCTCATACGCGAGGTCCGCCTCGGCATTGTCCAGATAACCGTGCTTCACCATCAGATCAAGCACAACACGTTGACGCGCCTTTGCCACTTCGGGGTTGGTCAGCGGATCATAAGCCCCAGGAGCCTGAGGTAGTCCCGCCAGCATAGCGCATTCCGCTAGCGCAAGGTCTGCCGACCCCTTGCCAAAATACGCACGCGCAGCGGCTTCCACGCCGTAAGCAAGATTGCCGTAGTACGTTTGGTTGAGGTAGATCGCCAGAATCTCGCCGCGCGAATACTTCTGCGTCAATTGCAGCGCCAGTACACCCTCGCGCAGTTTCCGTTCGAGCGTCCGTTCGGCCCGCTCCGCCGGATCCAGCAGTAAATTGCGCGCCACCTGCTGCGTGATCGTGCTGCCACCCGCGACAACTTCCCCACCGCGCACATTCATCCACAACGCCCGCGCGACACCTTGCACGTCCACGCCGGGATGGCTGTAGAAATTGGCGTCCTCAGTTGCCAGCGTCGCGTTGATCATGCAATCCGGCAGATCGCCCAGCGCCACCACCTGATTCAGCCCCGTATCGGAGTCAACGATCTGGTACAGTAAGCGCCCGTTGCGATCATAGATGCGCGTGCTAGGCAGCACCATTCCCGCTTCAAGCGCATCAAGATCGGGTAAGTCCGCAATAATCCACCAGTAAAACGCTCCACACGCGATAACGAACAGCGTCAGCATAATCAGCAACACTTTCTGCCACCGCCGCCGCTGTTTCCACCACTGCCACAATCGTCGCCTGAACTGTCGCATAGTCGCCACCCAACCCACTCTCGCCAACCAATGTTCGTTAAGTCTATTATACGAGTGCGTCTCGGCCTCCACGCAACACCTGCCCCACGCACACGCCACGTCTCCCCTGCGCCACGCTGCGGTTACGTTTCTGCCTCATCGCCGTCAGCATCAGTCTCCGCATCCGTTGATGCGTCATCCGCCGCCGACGGGCCGACGATTTCCAGATCGCCGTGTGCCGGATCGTATGCCACTTCCCAACCCACAACGTCATCCGCCTGACCCAATTTGAAATCCGTCATAATCGCGCGCCACAACTCACGATCCATTTCCACGCCGCGCAATCCCATATCTGTTTCGATCACCAGCGTCATGCCGCTTTTGCCGCCCCGGACCTGCGTGATAGTACCCAAATATTTCATATGATCACCTCCATGATACAACTTGATGCAGACAATTATTGCGCAGTCTCGCGCAAAAGCCACAAGTTCTTGTCATGACTATGGATAGCCCCCAAAATTACCTGCTATAATGATCTCAATTGTTAAAATATCGTATATGTGCATCAAAGGGGTCATCATGTCCGACGCGTCATCACCGAAGAATGCTGCTGTGCTAATCAAACGTGCGTCGTCAGCCTATAACGCCTCGAATTTCGACCAGGCCATCGAACACAGCCGCGCCGCTCTGATCATGCTGGGGGGGATGGAAGATGAAGTCGCGCAGGAATTGCTGGATCAAGCCTACGAACGGCTCACCATGTCGTACCAGCGCATCGGGAACTATAACACAGCGATGGACGTAGTTGCGGAATGGGAAATGCGCGCCCAGCGTGACGAAAGCCGTGTGCGTGCCAAAATTCAACACAGCCGCGTGGAAAATTATCTGGGCAACTACGACGTCGGAATGCGTTTGGCGGACGAAGCGGGCAAAGAAGCCCAACAAGCTGGTATGACCCTGGAACAAGGTATTGCCAAACGCGTGCGCGCTGACATGCTGTGGAAACGCGGACGCCCAGAAGATGCGCTCAAACTGGGTAAACAAGCCGTCGCGCTACTGGAACAAACCGGGGCATTGGAGCCACAAGCCGGGGCGCGTGTGACGATGGCTGCCGCGTATCATTCCAGCGGGCAGTT
>CBEVZO010000230.1:0-6199 GCA_965554365.1 uncultured Anaerolineae bacterium | reverse complement strand
GCCTGGACCTGGGGCGGGGGTTGGGGCCGTCTGACAAACCATAAAAACTAGCATAAGGCGCGATTCGAATCCACATAAGACGTCATGAGCATAATGCTTCTCACACGCAGCATGTGCGGGCTGGGCTGCGGCTGAACGCTGACGGGTGGCGGAGCGCTTAAATCATATGGTGCATTCGCACCTGATTCTTATGCACATACAGTAGCTGAGCCTGCTGGATCACGGCAGTCTGTGGCGCAAACAGTGGGAATATCGACACGTTGGTCGCGCCAACAAAAAACGCTTTGGACGAGTCAATGAAATCGCTGAGCAGGGCGTCTGTGCCCATATAAAAATCGCCCTGGATCACAAAGTGTGACGTGTAGACCGCCACACGCTCCGCACGCGGCATCAGCCCCATAGCCTCAGACGAAAACGTCTGTTCAAACGCCAGCGCATGGATCGACAGTTTGCGCATATACAGTTCGGGAAGACGCATACTCGCCGCTGGGTTGCCCCGTTCCAGGCCATACACAGCAGCGTCAGCCAGCGGGAATACTGCGCGCTGCTCGTCGTTCAAAAAGGTTTGCAGCAACCCGATCACGTTTAAGGTGCAAGCGGCCTGAAACTCCGCCGTCAATACCGTAGTGGGAATAGCTTTGGTGGTGGACACGCTATCTAAGAAGCCCATGCCGTAGTCTCCTTCTATATATAGTGGGGAACGAAAATCGTATATTCGCCATCATTCATTGTACAGCGAATTGCGTGTGCGGGCATCACACGCCTGTTCTATGGGGTGCATTTCAAGTTTTAGGCGATGTCCTCTTGCTGCGCGGTTTGCCCCTATCCCCCCAGCCCCCGCGTGATCTGCGATCACGATCCCGCAGGCGGAGAAAGGGGGAGCCGGTCGCGTGGATGGTCCCTCTCCGCTTGCGATACTACCCCCGAAATCTGGCTATTTCGGGAGTAGTATCGCTTGCGGGGAGGGATTTAGGGAGGGGCAAATCCGAAACCGGACTTTTCGACTAGCCTTTGATATTACCCAAAATCCGAATTGCCACCGGCGCTGTCCGGCGTATTTCGCAAATCACGCACCTGCTTTTATAATCAGGCTGCGTGATGTACTGTGGTTCCCTGGTTGGCTTGTGAAAGGAGACTGCGCCGCGCCCCCGGCTGATCCCGTGCGGTGTCCGGCGCAACATGCTTATGAACCGTGTACTGTTACTTTGTGGTATCGCCAGCGTGCTGCTGGCCCTGATCATCGTCTCTTATGCTGCGCCGCCCTCAGCGGTAGCAGACTCCGCACCACTGTCCGCTGCACGGCCCGCTCAAGACGTCGTGATCGCGTCGCTAGACCCCGTACAGGGGATCGTGCAGCACCAATCCGCCGCCGCGAATCCGCAGGACGACGCGAGTTGGACCATTCTCCGCGATCCGATCCTTGTCAGCGCGGGCGACCGCATTCGCACCAACCGTGATGGGCTGGCGTACCTGACCTTCTTCGAGGGTGTCGAAACGCAGATCGGCCCGAACACAATCGTCGTGGTCAGCACGCTGGACCTCTCCGACGTGGCAAATCAGAACTTCAACATCTCGTTGGATGTGCTGCTAGGGGCCACGTTGACGGCGATTGATGTCGTGCTGGATGCTGATGACCGCTTCGAGATTCACACGCCCGGCGCGACGGCGGTCGTGCGCGGGACAACATGGTGGACGCTCGTGCATCAGGATGGCAGCACCGAGTTCGAGAGCGTCGAAGGTGCATTTGGCGTTGTGCCACATACCCCGCTGTTGCCCTCCGCGACCGCTGCCGTCCCACCGGCAGATGACACTGCCGCAGAGGAGGCAGGCGCCGCCGAGGACGCAGTAGGCGCGGCCCCAGCGGAAACCGTTGATCCCGCTGTCGCGGCGGTGTGGGACACCTGGATCGAATTTGATCCGGGCGAGACCAGTTGGTTCACGCCCGACGGGGTCGCCCTCGAACCGCCGTGGACAATCCGCCTGCCAGATATCGGTGGTGCTATGCCCGTCAGCGACACGTGCGGAGATGCGGTGTGCCAGCCCTTTGAACTCAACACCTGCCCGATCGACTGCACCGCGCAGATCGACCTATCGTCGTGCGGCAACGGGGTTTGTGAACCGGACGCCAACGAGGATTTGCTGCTCTGTGCAACGGATTGCAGCCCGTATGCGGGCGCGGCGTGTGGTGATGGCGTATGTGACGCGGACGAAAGCGGTCTGACGTGCCCTGCTGACTGCACGCCGGAGCAGTATTTCGCCCCGGTGATGACTGATCTGTGCGGCAACGGAACTTGTGACGTGACCGAGAGTAGCCTCACCTGTCAGGCGGATTGTGTCTCGGCGGCGCCGGTGCTTGTTCCCGCCACAGAAACTCCAGATGCCGGCACAGCGGACACGGACACACCCGAATTTACAGAGTGTGTGCTTACCGCAGAAGGTACGAATATGCGCACTGGCCCCAGCACCGAGTATCCGGTAGTGCGGCAGTTATTGCCTGGTATGGCGCTTTACGCGACGGGCATCAGCGCGGATGGCTTGTGGTATGTTTCGCATGGTGCTAATCAGAACGTGTGGGTCGCGTCGTGGGCGGTGGTCGCTACCGGGACTTGTAATCTTTTGCGTGTGGTCGAAGCCCCACCGTTACCCAACGCTGACCCTCCTCCTGCCCAATAATCGGGCGCAGGGGGCGCATAGGGTAGCTGCGCCAGGGGGGTGCATTTCAGATTCTAGGCCATAGCACTGTTCTCGTATTTACCTCTCCCTAAATCCCTCCCCGCACGCGGAGAGGGACTTCAAACTCATGCACGCGACCAACTCCCCCTTTCTCCGCCTGCGGGATCGTGATCGCAGATCACGCGGGGGCATGGGGGGATAGGGGTAAACTAAACGAGCAAGAAGACAGCGCCTAAAACTTGAAACACACCTCTGAGACAGTTGCGGATATCCGGCCACTGAGTGTATGCTGAACTCTGACGGATAATGTGTATGGCATCCCACTACCTGTGGGGCGCAATAACGCCGCGACTGACGGCGCACGAGTCGCCTAGTGGGGCGAGCGGATGCCCGATCACGATGTATTCGCTCCGTTGATGTGCGCGACTAGACACCGAAAGGAGAATCGTCACACGCTCGGACCGGCGTGTGGCGTATCGATCATGAACCGAGTGCTGCGCTCTCTATTGACATTAGCGATCCTGATGATCGCGCTACTGGCCGGAGTGGTCCCGACAGATGGGACGCCCGCCGCGACAGTATTCCCGGCCCCATCCCACGCCGCCGCCCAAGACCTGATCGCCTCACTGGACCCGGTCGAGGGGCTGGTGCTACACCAAACGATTGACGATGATCCGCAAGACCTCGATGCATGGACGGTTCTCACGGAGCCGGTGTTGGTCAACGAAGGCGACCGTATCCGCACTGGGCCGGATGGCTTGGCGCTCCTCACGTTTTTTGAGGGCGTACAATCTGAGATTCGCCCCAACGCCTATGTCGTGGTCAGCACGTTGGCACTGGGTGAGGCCACCGAGGATGTGCAAACGATCACGCTCGATCAACTCGCCGGGCTGACGCTGGTCAATATCGAAACTACGCTCGACGCCGAGGACCGTTTTGAGCTACATACCCCCGGCGCGACGGTGGTCGTGCGCGGCACAAACTGGTGGACGCTCGTCACCCGCGAGGGGCGCAGCCAATTTTTGTTGGAACGCGGCGCGGTCGGCGTGCTGCCCACGCTCGATCCTGATGCCCAGGCGAGTACAGGCGATTGGAATACGATTGTGCAGCAGCGCATTTTCCCCTTCACCGCGCAAGACCGCTTCGCCGAACTGGGGGCGGACGGCAACCCACCGCGCGCGCCGCTGGGCGTGGACGTGATCGTGGGCGTGATTCGCGCGATCCCCGATGCGCCGCTGCCCCCCGCAACCTGCGGTGATGGGACGTGTCAGGCGGGGGAACTGCCGACCTGCCTCGTGGACTGCATCAATGATATCAATCTGGCGCAGTGCAGCAACGGCATCTGCGAGCCGGACGCCAACGAAAATCTGATCACCTGCCCCGGCGACTGTGGCCCGTTCCCCGGACAGGCGTGCGGCAACGGAACCTGCGATCCCGACGAAAGTTACCTGACCTGCCCCAACGACTGCGCGCCCGGCGAGTATTTCGGGCCGGTGTATCCGTTTGCGTGTGGCAACGGCATCTGTGACGTGGGCGAAACCGGCCTCGCGTGTCCCGCTGATTGTGCGGGGGGCGCTGCGGCGCACAGTGGCGACCAATGTATCGCGACGGCGAATGCGGTGAATCTGCGCGGCGGCCCCGGTATGGGCTATCCGATCAGCGGCTATTTGGTCGCGGGCGAACAGTTGATCGCGACCGGGCAAAGCGCCGATGGTGGATGGCTTTACAGCGCCAGCCGTAATGCATGGGTCGCGCGGTTCGTGGTGATCGCGGTGGGTCCGTGCGGCGATCTGCCCGTGCAGACAGCGCCACCGCCGCCCGTAGTCGTACCGCTACCACCACCCGCTGATCCGCCCGGCGACACGGGAGGAACCGGGGGTTGGGGTGGCTGTGGAAGCTGCGACACCTGCGGCGATTACCCCGCCGGTGAGTGTGTGACGACCCCCACCGGTGAGTGTGTGTGGGACCCCTCGACGTGTGCTGTCGCGCCGCCAGTGGAGGACGTGGATCCGTACCTGGTTGTGCCCAGCGATGTGACCTGCAACTCGCTAGAGACGATCTTTGTGCCGGTACAGTACGTGGCGGCAGATGGCGCGACCATCGACGATCACACAGCGAGTTCATCCTCCGGCGATGTCTTGGTGAATTTCACGACAGTGCTGAGTCCGACGACCTTCAAGATCGAGCTGTATTGCATCGGCACGTCGGGCAGCTCCACCATCAACGCGAAGGTGTGGGATACCCAGGGGCGCGTCGTGCAGAGTAGTTTCAACGTGACGATCAACTAGCGTTCAGCGATTAGCACGTAGCGCACCACAGTAAACAACAATCTCGCCGGAGTGATCATCCCCGATCACTCCGGCGCTTTTGCTGGTTCTACCGGATTTTGTGGTGGACGCAGACATGCTGGCAGGCACGCCGGGTATGTTCCCAGCCATCGTAGTTGACGGTTTGCGGTTCATACGCTGGCTCAAGCCGCACGACTTCCCGCTTGAATTCGCCGCAAGCCTCCGTCAATTCGGTAGGAACGGTTTTGAGCGCAACCGATGCGCCCAGCACACAATCCGCGAAAGCCGGTGGAAATAGCTCCGGACAGATGACTGCCGCTTGATCGAGATAGTCACGGAACAACTGGCTGTCGCCGATCACCTGGTCATACACCGTCTGTGTGCATGACACGGCGATCCGGCGTGAGGATTTTGCGATCAGATTCAGTTCAGTGCTACACTGACGCTCACGATGGGACATAGTGACCTGTTTTCTTGCCCACATTCCGTAACTTTTTACCAGACTGCACGTAATTTTCTTATAGACCTACCAAACTGAAGAGGAGAAAAACATGAATTCGAGTAAAAGCTCCCCAGGAGCATTGGAAGACATTAAGGTGAATGTGAAGCTGAAGCTTTCGGCATTGTGGGCCGCTTTACTGTTCATATACGTGTATGTGGACATTTTCGGGTTTTATCAACCGGGGGAGATAGAGCACATATTAGAGGGCAAAGTGGGGGATTTTGACATTACCCCAGTCTGGGCGTTGAGCGCACTCATATTGATGATGATCCCAAGCTTGATGGTCTTCCTGTCTCTGGCCTTGGCGGCTAAAGTGAACCGCTGGACAAATATCATCGTCGCTATCTTCTACATTGTTGTTGCGATAGGCAATCCCATAGGCGAGACCTGGGTTTATATCTGGTTTGGGTCTGCGGTCGAAATTGTGCTGCTTGCGCTAGTTGTTTGGAATTCATGGAAATGGCCTAAACAGGAAGCTGCCCTCTGAATTCTTGAAAGGGTAAAAGTAGCCGAGCTTGAAACCTACGGAGACACGGCGCTTCAAAAGCAAAGATGTTGACGAGCATAGCCCACATTTCGCATCCGAAACAAACGAAACCTGAATATTCCGATTTTGTTTTACACGGTGCGGAATGTGGTAGGACTACAAAATAACGTGATTGGTGCATGTTGGCCACTATCCCCCCCATGCCCCCGCGTGATCTGCGATCACGATCCCGCAGGCGGAGAAAGAGGG
>CBEVZO010000229.1:0-6205 GCA_965554365.1 uncultured Anaerolineae bacterium | reverse complement strand
CGATGGAACCGATGTGCCGAGCCCTGACTGTATCGGTCAGCGGCTACTATGCGTGGCGCACGCGGCAACCGAGTCAGCGTGACCAGGACGACGCGCGATTACTGGTCCGGATCCGCGCTATTCATCAGGCCAGCCGGGAGTTGTACGGCAGCCCCCGCATCCATGCCGTATTGCAGCAGGCGGGCGTGCATGTGTCACGTAAACGAGTGGCCTGCTTGATGCGCGCGGCGGACATCCATTCTCAGCGGCGTGTGCGTCGCCGGGTGCGCACTACGGACAGCGATCACCAACGTCCAGTGGCTCCCAACTTGCTCCAGCGTGATTTCAGTGCGACGGCGCCCAATCAGAAATGGGTCGGCGACATTTGGGGGCTGTGGACGGATGAAGGTTGGTTATACGTGGCCGCTCTGATGGACACGTTCTCGCGGCGGATTGTCGGCCTGGCGATGAGTGCCTCTCGCGACGCCGCCCTCGTCACCACCGCGAATTCGCACGCTTAAATTTCCCCTTCCACGCTTATCTGAGTCAACTGCGAGCGACAACAGCCCAAACACGTCAAAAGTGAACACGGGGGTCTCTGTTACCACGTTTATACTCTGGGTGCTTATATGGCACTTCGACAGCCCGAAGTGTGATTTAATGGAAGAAAGAGTGATTAGGACTCGACGATGAAAACCAGCGGATTGATTATTGTGCTGCTATTGCTTATCAGTCTCACATTCGGCGCACTCGCCCAAGATGACAACCAGGCACGCCGCATCACGACAGACAATGCCTCACAACTCACCCTGCAAGCTATGCTCGGTCGCGGCTGGATTAACCAGCTTACATGGTCGCCGGACGGCAATGTGTTGGCCGTCGCGACCTCGACAGGTGTGTGGCTGCATGATGCCAATGACCTCGACGCTATTCCGCGTTACCTGACGACACACGCGGACACCTGGAGCATGGCGTTCAGCCCCGATGGCCGGTGGCTGGCAACAGGGGGGCGCGACATGTCGGTACGTGTGTGGGATGTGGCTACCGTGCTTGAGAACACCAGCGCGGCAGAACCCGTGCATGAGATGTCATGCCGTCTGGGCGAATGGTGGAAGGCTGTCGAGAGCCTGGCGTTCAATCCTTCGGGGACCAAACTCGCGTGTGCGACGGATGGCGTGATACTTTGGGATGTCGCTACAGGGGAGCAATTGGCGGAGTTCAGCGGGGAGACAGACTTCTGGGGCGACACACATGTGGCGTTCAGTCCCGACAGCGCGACTTTGGCAACCACCGGGAGCAACGGAAAGACCACGCAGCAGCCCGGCCTTGTGCGTCAGTGGGATGCAGAGACCTATGAACTCCGCGCCTCATGGAACCTGAGTAACGGACCCGCCAAAGGCAACTACATCGCCTACAGTCCGGATGGGGCGTTGTTGGCGATTGCGGAGCGGAGCGTCCAGATTCGCGACGCGTTGACCGGGGATGTGCTGTATAGACTTGAGAACACTATGAGCACGCGTAGTCTGGCGTTCAGCCCGGATGGTGCGGTGCTGGTCACAGCGAGCGAAAACCTTACGGTGTGGAATACGATGACGGGCGAGCAGTTGATGTGGCTGGACCCAGGCAGAGACGAGTTTGCACACTGCTTTGGTGAGGAAACTGACCAACCCTGGAAACCATGCCCTGTATCATATCACTTTTTGAGCGTGGCCTTTAGTCCGGACGGCACACAACTCGCGGCGGCGGATGCTGCCGGACGTATAACGCTGTGGACGTTGCCGTCGGGTGAATACGCAGGCACATTGCGCGGCTACAACTTCGGCGGCGAGGCACGCGGTGGTGGGTCCAGCGACACCATCGATAAGCGGGAATTCGCGTTCAGCCCGGACGGGTCCACCCTGGCGGTAGGTGCGAGCGGCTATGCCACCAGCGGTGGTTGGGCCGAGTTGTGGGACCCCGAAAAGGGGAGTATTCAGGTGTTTCTGCCAGGCGCTGGCTCGATGAATGACCTGGTCTATAGTCCGGATGGCACGCTGTTGGTCACGGCGAGTGCGTTCTCAGGTGTGCGGGTGTGGACTACGAAAACGTACGCAGTCCGCGATGTGCTGCTGGACCTCGGTGACATGGTGAGCAAGATGGTATTCAGTCCCAATAGCGCGCTGCTTGCGGTAGGATTGACCAACGGAGAAATACATCTGTGGGATGTCGCGGCAGATGAACCATTTACCGTCCTACAAGGCGTCGATGAATACACGACCAGCATGGCGTTCGGTCCCAATGGCATTCTGATAGCTACGGGCACCGCAGAGGGCACACTGCAACTGTGGGATGTAGCGCGCGGCGAAATCGTGAATACGCTTGAAGGGCATGATGGATGGGTGAGCGATGTGGTGTTCATGCCTGAGCCGCTGCCCGATGGCAGGCATATGTTGGTATCAGCGGGCGGCTATGACGACAACATAGTGCGCATCTGGGCCGTCCAACCGGATGGCGGCAATGCCGATGAATTGGCGGTGCTGACCAGTGCTCCGGTACCCGTAACAAGCGTTACAAGTGCCCCTGACGGTAGTTTGTTGGTCTCAGGGCACGATGATGGCGCGGTGCGGCTTTGGGACGTCTCAACGGGCGATTTGCTGGCGACACTTGACGGTCATGCGCCGCAATTGCCACTGAATGTGGCGTTCAACCCTGATGGCACGCTGCTTGCGACTGGCGGCGGGGATGGCGCGATTCGCTTGTGGGGGATACCTTAAACAATGTAGCGGCTATAAGGCGTGTTGGAGGACTATTGCAATGTCTGACTCAGTCAACCCACTGTCATGGTTGTTGGAACCGGATGAAACCAACCCAGCCATCCGGTATTTTGCGCTGCGTGATCTACTGGGCCGTCCCGGTGAGGACCCCGAATTGAGTGCGGCGCGGAAGGCAATAATGAACACGGGGCCGGTTCCGGTTATTCTTGATGCTCAAGCCCCGGAAGGGTTCTGGGTCAAGCCAGGACCGGGCTACGCGCCGAAATATCGCGGGACGCTGTGGTCGGTGTTGTTCCTGGCACAATTGGGCTGCGACGGGGGTGAGGAGCGCGTACAGCGCGCCGTCGAGTACGTTTTCGACCATGCCCAGACAAAAAACGGGGCTTTTGCAATGAGTGGCACGCCTGGCACAGCCATTCACTGCCTGTGGGGTAACATGGTGCGAGCACTGCTTGACCTCGGCGCATGGGGCGATGAACGTCTCAAAAAGGCCGTAGACTGGCTGGCCCGGTCAGTCACAGGGGACGGTTTCCGACCATACCTGAAGGGCGGCGTCCAGGCTCCGGGATTCGTATGTTCCGCCAATTACGGGCTACCGTGTGGCTGGGGTGCGGTGCGTGTCTTGTGGGGATTGAACGCGGTGCCATCGGAGTACCGTACTCCAATGGTAAACGCGGCCATCAATATGTGCATCGAGTTCTTGCTCGGCTACGACATAGCCCGCGCTGACTATCCGTACAAGGACCGCATCAACTCAAGCTGGTTCAAGTTCGGGTATCCGTTAGGTTACGTGACCGACGTGCTGCTGAACCTCGACGTGTTGACTGAGGCGGGGGTGGTCGATGACCCGCAATTGGACGATGCCGTCGAGTTGGTGCTTTCGAAGCGCGGCGGGGATGGGCGGTGGCCTCTCGACTACAGCTATAGCGGCAAGCTGTGGGTAGACATCGAAGAGAAGCGCAAACCCAGCAAGTGGGTGACGCTGCGGGCGTTGCGCGTGTTGAAACGGCTGGGAATGGATGTTACGTAACAGCCAAAGGCTTCACCACTGTGTTCGATGGTAAAGCCTCAGTGTTGATATGTGGGCGCATGGTTTAGCTGCGTTCTGCGGTCAAAACATGCCTAGTTTTCTGTTTCATTCTCCTCGCCGTCGGTCGCCATCCCCTCCCAGTACATTACCAATTGCCTGCGCCGCAAGTGCATCCTGGCCCGGTAAGAGGATTTCGTTGACGGTGATATCGTTCAGGTTGTTGAAGAGCATGATGCTGCCATTGTAGTCTGTTCCGCACCTGTCCGACAAGCACACTGCCGAATACTCGTTGCCCCCCTATGCCATACACAACAAAAAACGCACCCCGAAGGATGCGTTTTGGGCAGAGCGGGCGACGAGATTCGAACTCGTGACCTTCTCCTTGGCAAGGAGACGTTCTACCGCTGAACTACGCCCGCACTTGCTTAAGTATGACAAAGTATAAATCAGGATGTGTGATTTGGCAAGTGTGAAAATCGGCCCTTGCATATACTACACGAGACAAATGTGGCACTGTCACGGCAGGTAAAAAACGATAGCGTAATCAATCACGCACTCATTTGCCAACTGTGCCAGGATCGCCCACACTTTGTTGTATAGTCTCGGTTATTGGAGCAGCGCATCATGAACAAATTGACAGTATTAACGGGTTTGTTTGTGTTCATTGTCACGCTTTTGCCGCTTAATGGTTTGATTGTTGCTCAGGATGCTGGGGAAACAGCGATCAGCCGGTTCGCCGGGCGGGGGTCGATTCATTCGTTGGTGTGGTCGCCGGATGAGACTGTGCTGGCAGCGAGTAGCATGCACGGCGTGTGGCTCTATGACGCTGCGCTGGAAGATGTTGCCTACTTTGAACCACCGACAGCGATTTCGGCAGCGGGAGCGCTGGCATGGTCGCCAGATGGGACATTATTGGCAGCCGGAAATGGTATCGACCGCCTGCGGAACCTCGCTGTTGCTGAAGCAGCAACCGTGTGGGATATGCAGACCGGCGATCTCGTCATGGAATTGCCGATCACCGAGGAACAAATGCTACAAGGACTGGCATGGTCGCCGGATGGCACAGCGTTAGCGGGGTATCTGTGGGACCAGAAACAAAACGTCAGCAGCGTCATCGTCTGGGACGTTGCGACAGTCACACGCACCTTCACCTATACCATGAGCAGCGAGCGTCCACTGAAAGGGATCGCGTGGGCGGATGACGGTGCCGCTGTGCTACTAACCGCGTGGGGTGAGGCGGATCAGGCGGTTCAGATCACGCTGGATGCTACCGGCACTGTACTCGATCAAGTCACAGCCCCTGAGCCGCTATTCACCAGTCCGGATGGATCGCTGCATGTGAGTATCGACCGCAAAGACATTGTCGTGACCAATGCTGCAACTGGCGCGGTGCAGCACACATTCACGCTGCAAGTCGAGCAAGGTTTTGCACGTTGGACAGAGTTATTTTGGAGCGCCGACGGGCAGACGCTGATGGGGTATGCTGATCGCATAGCACCTCGAATCGTTGCGTGGGATATCACGAGTGGCGACGAGCGTTGGCGGGTCGAGATGCTGCGCGACAGTAGCCCGATCGATGTAGTACTCAGCCCTAGCACCGGTACGCTGGCCGTCGCGACCATGCCCGGCGTACTTGATTTATGGGATGTGCAGTCTGGCGACCATTTGGCGACGCGGTGGGTGGATATGGGCGGAATCGTGTCGCTGGACCTCAGTCCCGATGGCACGCAGTTGGTTACCACTAACAGCATCGAACCCCTGGTGCGCGTGTGGAACGCGCAAACTGGCGCAGGACTGCGCGTGCTTTCCTGCAGGGAGGACTACATCTACTCAGTGGCCTGGAGTCCAGACAGCGCGCTGATCGCGGGGGGCGCGACCCAGCACGATCAGGAAGGTCCGACGCGTATTTTCCTATGGGATACTGCATCGGGCTTGCTGGTGCGCACGCTCGAAATTGAGGATGGTACGAGCGGCGACAGTATCATACCCCTGCGGTGGTCACCGGATGGGACTATGCTTGCGGCGGCGCGCCAGTCTAATGCCACTGCACGTGTGGCGTTGATGGTATGGGATACTGCAACGTGGGACGTGGTGTATCGCGGGGAATTTGGCGGCATTGCACCGTTTGATTGGAGTCCTGATGGAGCGTGGTTAGTAATCGCGGATTCTGACCTTGAGACCTATCAACAGCGCATGACCTTAATCCATCTCGTAACAGGCGACACAGCGACGTTTCCTCACTCGCTAGATTGGATTTTCGATATCGCATGGCGACCTGATCCCAATGAGGCTGACCCGTTGATGTGGACCATCATCGTGCATGATGCTGACGACAACCTTGCATTGCTTATGTTGCCGGTGGGTGAAACTGCGCCGGATGTGTGGCTAGGTAGTGGTGAGGTTTTGACTGATGAGACATGAAAAGGTAAACCAGGACAAACGA
>CBEVZO010000228.1:0-6207 GCA_965554365.1 uncultured Anaerolineae bacterium | reverse complement strand
CTTGTGCCAGCGCCTCAAAGTCGATCTCTGGGTGCGCGACAGATGACATGCCATCGGTCAACACACGCCACTTGGCAATCTCGCCGGGTTCCTCGCGATAGTAGCGCATCACCGAGGCGACGGTTTCCAGCACACAGTGGCTTTTCGCCTGCCCTGCGACGTAGATCAAATCATAGGTGGCGAGCATCCTCAAAAAATCCCGATTGAGATCGCCTTGCGGTTCTTGCGGGACTTTGACTTCTGGCTCTAGCAGCGAGTAATGTTCCGTTTTGGAGATCATGCCCTTGTTCACAAATGTCGGCTGTGACTGGCGCGCGGCGGCATGATAGGTGATCGCTTCGTACAGCGCGGGGGTGACGCTGTGACCGGGCGTGCCGAGCATGGTATGATACGGCCAGATCATGAGCGCTTTTTTGGCTTTTTGCTCTAACGCATGCACGTAGTGGCGCGACCATTCCGGTTCATAAACTGGCCGCCATTGTCCGGCGTCTACCTCTGCGCCTGTGATCGTCGTGAAGGGGGCTGGATGCGCGCCATCAACATCGACCCACCATGTGGGATAGAAAATCTGCGTGGGGATGTGGCTGTCCAGTGATGCGGCAATGGCGGTGAGGGACTGTGCGTGCGTGTAAATCCACTCAATCGTGCGCCGTGTATCCGCTACTGCACCGGGCACGCTGAGCGCCCCATCAAGGTGAATGAAATCTACCTGGGGATCAACAAGCAGTAAAATGATCCGGCGTTGATCGTGGCGTGCGGGCATGAGTTCCGCTGCACGTCCCTGCTGTACGGCGATGGCGGTGTCGGGAATATATAATGTGCCCACCTGGGTCGGACTGTAGAAATTTGGTTTGTATGTCATATGGGTTCAGTTACCTCATCGCGGTCTCAATTGTTGTGAGCGTCGTATTTATGTGATAAAGTGTTGACAAAGGATTAAACCCAAAAACGTAAAGTTGGCATGTGTGTTGCGGCGCGTAGTGGATAGTATAGCGTGCCGATAGCACCGCATGATTGTGCGATTTTGATGAACAACACTTGCAATTATCGTCGTCTGCGGACCAGATATGCAACATCTGTTGTGGTCATCGTCGGGTCAGTGAGGAGTTGCGGGCGTGGTGCGTGAGACGTATGAAGTACTACTGGTCGCGTCCCAGGCGTTGCATTCTTCGCTGGACCTGGGGCATGTGTGTCAGGTGTTGGTAGCTGAGGCTGGCGCAGCACTGCCGGCGCGGGCAACCGCATGTTATGTGTGGGACACAACTCACCAGACATTTGATCTGCGCGCCGCGATTCCTGAGGCGGCTGTGCCAATGGGGGAACAGCTTATTTCCCTTCACCGCGATACGCTCGAACAACTCGTCATTTCCTCAGACAGTTCCCTGCTTGCCAAACTAGATGATGATAGCTATGCTGCTGCATTGCGTGACGTGGAAGATGCGCCGGTGGGCGTGTTGGTCGTGTGGTTGCGCCCCGATACTCCATTGGGTGTGCGTTATTATGATATCATCACCGGGCTGGCGACACAGGCCGGTCTTGCGTTGCAGAATGCGCTTGAGTTTGCGCGCACCGAGATTACGTTGCACAAACGTGTGATTGAACTCTCCACCATTGAGGTTGTGTCGCGGCAGATTTCCGCCACACTGGACCTGACCTCGATTACCTGTGATGTGTTAGCAGCGGCGATTTCTACAGTGGGGGCAGATCGTGGGTGTTGTGCGCTGGTGCTGGACGGGCAGCAACTCGATGTGGTGACGCGTGTGGGGGCGGATGATATGCTGCTCACCGCAGCGCATGAAGCGGTTTTTGAGCAGGTTTTACAGTCGCCGCGCCCGGCCTTTCTGACAGATGAGTCCGCACACGCCGCGCTGCGCGATCTACCACCGGAAACGCGTGCAGTGTTGGCCGTGCCGATCATGCGCGAGGAACGGACCATCGGCATTTTGTGCCTGGAGGATGGGCGAACCCGATTTTTCACCGACGCGCATGTTCAGTTTGTGACTATGTTGGCGGAACACGCCGCGATTGCAATTGATCGCGCGCGGCTCTACCAGCAAATTCTCACCGGACGCGACCAGTTACAGGCTATTCTAGATTCCACGCGTGAGGCTGTACTCTTGTTTGACAACCAGGGGCGATTGCTGCGCTTCAACCCTGTGGCTGAGCAGATGGTGGAGCATCCATTACAATTGTATGTGGGGCAGACAATGGTGCAGTGGATGCTTGATGTTGGTACAGCGCGTGTGTGGGAAGTGACCGGTTATACTGTGGCGCAGATGTGTGCTTATGTGCGCGCTGTGCAGATGTATCCGTCACGTATCACGCAGCGCCGGTTTGCTCAAAAACATGGTGAGGATGAGCGTTATATTGGCGAGATTGGTTCCCCCGTGCTTGATCAGCAGGGACAGCTTGCCGGTTGGCTGATTGTGTGGCGTGACCATACCGAAGAGCGCCAGCTTGAACAGATGCGCCAGGAACTAAGCAGTATGATTGTGCATGATCTGCGTAATCCGATCACGTCGATCACGAGCAGCTTGGCGATGTTGCATGATCTGATTGAGGAAGGCGAGACGGACAAAGCGATGCTGCACGAGGTGGTGACGATTGCGCAAAGCAGCGCCGGTTATATGTTCAACTTGGTGCAATCCATTCTTGATGTGGCGCGGCTGGAACAGAATAGCATCGTGTTGGACTGTGAAAGTCACGATCTGGTGGATGCCATCAACTATGCGATCCAATCGGTGTTCAGTCAGGCGTTGGGGGCCAACATCGAACTTTCGGCGCAAGTGCCTGATGATCTGCCGCCAGTGTGGATTGACGCTGAGAAAATTCAGCGCGTGTTGGTCAATTTATTGGATAATGCGGTCCGCCACACCCCGCAGCATGGGCTTGTGCAGGTACGTGTGTATTATGACGAGGCCGCGAACGTGGTAGTCGTGTGTGTCTCAGACAGTGGTCCTGGGATTCCGTCGGAGGCACGCGCACTTATCTTCGACAAGTTCATCCAACTGGACCAACAGGCATTGCGCGGGCACAAAGGTTCAGGATTGGGGCTGACCTTCTGTAAGCTGACGGTGGAAGCACACAGGGGCCGTATCTGGGTTGATGAAGCGGATACTGGTGGGGCGTCGTTTTGCTTTACGTTGCCGTTGGCTCCTTCTGGTCTGGGGCCAGTTGACCTATCAGCTTTGCCGTGAGTGTGATGTTCCGGCTTGCGTACTGTGTTATGATTCGCGCAGTATTGTGATGCGCGTTATCCTGACATACTGTTTGGTTTCTTGATGCGTACCCATGTGGGGGAGTACTGCGATCATGCTTCGGCGTCCGCGAATACCCGTTTTCTCCTGGGGTTTGGGTCTGATCACGTTGGTGGTGTTGCTGCTGAATATTCCCGCCACGCATGATCTTGACACCTCGCTGTGGTTATTCTATGTCGTGTTTGTCGGTTTGATGCTCAATCTTGGTACGATGTTCAATGAAGGCGTGGTGTCTCCGGCCTCAACTGCGGCCTTGATGGCGTACCTGACGGTGGGGGAGTCGGGTTCGGCGGATGCTGCCTTGTGGAGTGTGACGGTTGGGGCTTTGATGGGCAACTTGGGGTGGTTGCTACGCACGCTGCCTGAGCAGCACACGCGCCGAGAGTACGCCCGTATTCTGCGCAGCGTTACCGTCGGCATTGCGCAAATGACCCTGGGGTTGCTGATCGGGGACTGGGTTTACCAGGCTGTCGGCGGCAATTTACCGCTCAATCAACTCGAAAACTCCGATCTGCTGCCGCTGATCGTGTTGGTCACGGTGTATTTGACCGTCTACGTGGGGATCGTGTTTCTGGAAGCCTACCTGATGCGTGATATCACGCCGCGTCAGGTGGTGCGGCAGTGGCAGGGCGGCGTGGAAAGCATTTTGCTGCCACTGCCGTTTGGTGTGGTTGGGGCTGTGGCATATCATGGGTTATCCCTGTTAGCGTTCATTATCTTGATCGTCGGTCTGTTGGTTATTGTCACCGGCGTGAATTTGCTCAGCCGCACACAGTCGCGTTTCCGCCGCCAGTTACGTGAGTTGTCAGCATTGTCGCGTGTTAGTCAGGCTATGCGGGCTAACCTTGATTTGGACGCTTTGGCAGAGGTGGTTTATACGCAGGTATCGCTGCTGTTGGGCGTGGAAAACTTCGTTGTGGCGTTGTACGACGACAAACGTAGTTGGCTAACGTTTCCGTTGAGTAGACATGACGGCGATCTGGTGGCGCTGGAATCGCGTGACATGGCGAGTGGGCTGATCGAGCATGTCATCCGAGAGAAAATGCCGTTGCTGCTGGTGGATGACGTGCGGCGGCGGGCGGAAGAACTCGGCGTGACCCCGCCGGAGGCTGCGGTAGAATCCTGGTTGGGTGTGCCCCTGTTGATCGCGGATCGCGTGTTGGGCTGTATGACCGTGTATTCTACCGATCCTAACCGGCATTTTACGCAGAAAGATGCACAACTGCTGACGACGATTGCCAGCCAAACCGGGATCGCGACTGATAACGCACTGTTGTATGGTGATGCCAGTGCGCGGTCGCGACAGTTGGCGACGCTCAACAACGTGGTCGCTATCTTGAGCGGCACGCTGAATGTGCGGCAGGTGCTTGATCTGGTGGCGTCCTCAGCGGTAGCGGTTGCGAGCAGCAACGGTGTCGCGCTGTTTCTGTGGCCGGGCGAAGCGTATCACGAGTTAGAGTTAGTGCGTGCCAGCGGGATGAGTGATGCTTTTGTTGCTGCGCCTCCGCGTCCCTTGATGCTGGATATTCACGATCTCCAGCGCCGTCGCCAGCCGATCATTGTCACCGATGCGCAGATCGATCAGCGGGCCGGGGATATACGCGCTACCATGCAGCGGGAATACAAACGCGCCTGGGCTGAGTTTTTGGTGCGCAAAGGGGATGAACTGATCGGCGTGCTGGTGTTTTATTACAACGAACCGCGCCATTTTAGTTCCGACGAACAAGAACTGCTGCGTAACTTCACGAATCAGGCGGCGATGGCACTTAGCAATGCGCGTCTCTATACCCAAACCGACGAGACACTAAAGCGCCGTGTGGAACAGTTGTCTGCGTTGGCCGACACCAGCCGCGAACTCACCGCGACGTTGGACCTGAAAGGGTTGTTCCAGTTGGTGCTGGAACGTGCGATTGAGGCAACGAAGTCGCACGCAGGCGCGCTGTTGTTGCGCATGGATGAACACGAACCCGCCCCGCGCCTCGTGGCGTTTCGGGGCATTGCGTTTGACGCGTTTGAGGAACACCGGTTGCTGACCGGCTACATTGCGCAGACGTATGAAACTGGCCTCTCGACGCTGATTCCTGATATCCGCCTGGATCGCGCGGCTGTGCCGCTGGATACGCTTACTCTGTCGCAGTTGAATGTGCCCGTGATGCGTGGAGAAGAAGTGCTGGGTGTGATTTCGTTGGGCAGCGACCGCGCGGAAGATTACACGGCGGACGATGTCGCGTTTGTCAGCCAGTTAGCCACGCAGGCGCGCATCGCGATTGACAATGCACGGTTGTTCCGGCGCATCGAGATCGCGCGTGACCGGCTGCAAGTGATTCTCGACAGCATGAAAGAAGCGGTGGTGCTTATAAGTGCGGACGGGCGGATTTCGCTGGCTAATCCGCGTGTGGGTCCGCTGTTGGGGATGGCCCCACGACGGATTATCGGCGTGCCGTTAGAAAAACTCGTGGCCGATGAGGAATTGCGGCTCGCAGAACGGCTGGGGATGCAGCGGGAGGTGTTGCTCAATCTCGCGCATAGCCTCGCCGCCGGACAATGGGACACATCGACGAGTGATGCGGAACGCGTGACGTTTGAGATCGCGGGTGAGGAAGGCGTGCGGTTTATTGATCGCACCGATGCACCTGTACGTGGCGATGGGGGCTATGCCATTGGGTTGCTGATGGTGTTCTCCGATGTGACCGAGGAACGTGAATTGGCGCGGGCGCGTGAAGACCTGAGCAACATGATCGTCCATGATTTGCGCGGCCCGTTGACGGCGATCACCACCAGTCTTAAACTGTTGGGCGCAGTGGCTCCGCCTGGTGATGCCTTGGGTGATATCGTGCGGCAGACAACCGATGGAGCTTCGACAGCGGTGCGCAAACTGCTGAATCTGGTTGATTCGTTGCTCGATGTGTCGAAGCTCGAAAGTGGTCTGATGGCGTTGCAGTGTCGCCCG
>CBEVZO010000227.1:0-6221 GCA_965554365.1 uncultured Anaerolineae bacterium | reverse complement strand
GGTACTGTTGTTGGGGCTTGGGGGACAGTACATCATCGTGCGCCCGGATTACGATCTCGTCGTGGCGATCACCAGCGATCCGCAGCGCGCGAATTATGAGGAACTGGCGGGGTTGGTTAGAGGCTACATTCTCCCGGCGATCCGGCACGGCGAACGTGATGCTGTTGAGGACGGAGAATAGGCATTACTCCCGCATTTTGTGGCGCTGGATGGCGTTCAGGATCGCGTTATAGTCGTGGTGGGCGTGCGTGGCGATCCCGAAGGCGTGTGTGCGCCAACCGAAACCTGCCATGCCGCCGATAACTTGATAGGGCCAGGGGAGACCGTGCGCGACGATGATCAAACGTCCATCACGCTCCAACTGGCCGCTTTTTGTTTCGATGCGCCGGATCAGTGTGTGATCGTCTACGCGCGTGATGGCGTCCCATGTGATCCACGAGGCGGGCCAGAGCAGGGGCGCGATCCACAGGCCATGCTCATAAACTGTGATCTGCGGGTGCATCACGGCAAGCTGGATCAGCGGGAGGGTTAGGATCAGCAGAAATACCGCCATCAGCGGCAGGAGATATAATCCGAAGGCAAACCCCACCACAATCAAGCCGATGATGCCGAACACGCTCCCCGCGAGGCTTATCGCCAGCAACAGCGCCGTGATACGCCGTTGGAACGGGCGGGGGTGCGGATGCTCTGAGAGGAGCGTGCCGCGTGGATGGGCGAGGGTTTGGTCTTGGTCGATCATAGTGATCTCCTGGCGTGATACTAGCGCGCCACGATTATACCGCGTCTGGGTGATTTGCTGAATTAAAAAAGGCGCATGTCGCCATACGCCCCTCAAAGGTTACGCTACGTTACGCTTACTGGACCACTTCCATTGAAATCATGTACTCGTCGCCGTCACTGAAGAACGCAGGATGTACCACCAGGCGGAACGGGCCTCCTGCGGTCGCCCTATAATCCCAGGTGACGCGCACAGCGTTGCCGGTCTCAAAGTCCGGTGAGAAGAAGTCGCCGGTATCGAGCAGTTCCAGATCCACGCCTGTGCCGAGCGCGCTGGTGACGATGATGCGGTAGACGGTCCCGGCGGTGGCGTCGAAGGTGTAGACCTCTGTGCCGAGCGCGTCATCGCTGAGCGCGAGGGCCTGCGGGGTAGCATCGACGTACAGGCGCTCGGTGGCTTCGACGGTGATATCCACATTCGCGGTGAGATCGTAGTCGAATACTTCACGGACCTCGGCCAGATAGAAGCCATCGGCGGGCAGCACGATGCGCCGCAGGTAGGAGTTGTAGCCGGGGCCATCGTCGTAGTCGTATTCGATTTCCTGTCCATCCACGCCGTACAGGGTAAGCTGCGTGTCGTCGTCGCTTTGCGACATGGTGAAGACATTCACGACGGAACCGACGGTTCCAGCAAACACGGCATACAGCGGTTCAGCGCCGTTAGCGGTCAACATCGCGGAGCCGCCAACCTCAACTTGCACCGGAGCGACTACGTTCGGAGTCAGCACGAAATCGCCGCTGCCGCCGCTCCACGCCGAAACCACCAGGGTGTAGGTTGCGTCGGCCTGCGCGACAAAAGCCAGCAGCGAGTTGGTACCTTCGCCGCTATCATCGTCGCTGGCAAGTTCCATGCCGCCCGCATCCTGAATCGCCAGTTTGGCATCGAACGCGTCGGATTCCAGGCTGGCGAGCAAGAGCTGCCCTGCCGCAAGATCAATCGTGTAAGTGACCGAGTCACCGGACAGCGTGCCGTTGGTTGGCGCACCTGGTGTGATACCACCCTGGGCATTTGTGGTTCCAACCTGTCCAAGCGTGCCGATCGTCAGGGCAATAAGTACCAGTGTGAAAAACAGAACTTTACGCATGTGCATTTTCTCTCCTTGTGCCATAAATAGTGAACGTTCTAATGGATCTTTATGCCAAGTCAAATGATACTAAACGTTATGTCCCTTCGACTCGATTTCAGCATAAAGTCCAATAGCCATTAAATACCAACAGCGTGACCACAGCGTGACCATAGCGTGACCAACGTTAGGTCACTGCAAGCAAACTGGTTTGTGTTCGTATCACCTGTGACTGAAGCTCATTGGCTAGCGCTGCACAAAAGTTCGCTAAAGCGACTCCGCCCTTTGGTGGTTTGCGACACCATTTCGAATGGTTTCTGATCGTTAGGCGGGCAACGATGATCACACTCTCTTGCGTGTTTTGGGGCAGTAATTAGCCTGTCGAAATCCCTAGATAGGGTCTATGGTATACTTCCCGGCACACTATCTCCGATTGCCGCGCGCGCGTCGTGGTGCATGATTTGCCTTGAGGTTCTACTTTTGACTGACGACACTTTTGAACTTGACCTGATCGAAATGGTACACGGCGGGCAGCAGTTGGGCCGCCACGATGGACGCGTGATCTTTACCCGGTACGCGATCCCTGGTGAGCGGATCAGTGCGCGCATTGTCGATGACCGCGAGCGTTTCGCTTTCGCTGAGGCCGCGAGCATCCTCACACCGTCGCCGCAGCGCGTTGTGCCGCCGTGCCCGCACTTTGGACCCGGTAAATGTGGCGGCTGCCATTTTCAGCATATTGACTATGCTGCGCAGCCAGAATTCAAGCGCGATGTGGTGATCGACCAGTTCACGCGCATTGGTGGCTTTGACAATCCGCCGATTCTGCCGACGATCCCTAGCCCCGATCCCTGGGCGTATCGCACACACGCGACGCTGACGGTCACGCCGGACGGCGCGATTGGCTTCATCGGCACGGATGATCAGACGGTGATTCCGCTTGAGGAATGCCACATTCTACGCGTGGAATTGCTCGAACTGCTGGACATGCTCGATCTCGATGGTGTGCCGGAACTGGAACGTGTGCGTGTGCAGGTGGGCAGTGATCCCGACGATCGGATGATAACCCTCAGCACGCGGGGCGACGAAGCGCCCGAACTTGAAGTCGATCTCCCCGTATCGATCAATTTCTTGCTCAGCGACAATGAGCCAGTGAACCTGATCGGGTCCAGCTACGTGACGTACAACGTGCGCGGGCGGGAGTTCCGCGTCACGGCGGGCGGCTTTTTCCAGGTGAATTTACCGCAGGCGGCAACGTTGATTGATTTGGTGTTAGGGCGGCTGGATTTGCAGGGCGACGAAACGGTGCTGGACCTGTATGCCGGGGTGGGGCTGTTCACGGCGTTCATCGCGGAGCGCGCCTCGCTGGTTGTGTCGGTGGAGAGCTATCCGCCTGCTGCCACCGACGCGGACGTAAATCTAAGCGATCTGGACAACATCGAACTGGTCGAGGGCAATGTGGAGGATGTGCTACCGGCGTTAGAAGGGCCGTTCGACGCGGCGGTACTCGATCCGCCCCGCAGCGGGATCAGCACCCATGCCATCGACGCGCTGGCGGCGTTGGCGCCGCGCCAGATCGTGTATGTAAGCTGCGAACCGTCCACGTTGGCGCGAGACGCGAAACGGTTGGCGCGCAAGGGCTACCGGTTGGTGGATGTGCAGCCAGTGGATATGTTCCCGCAGACGTTCCATGTCGAGTGTGTGGCGCACTTTGTGCGGTGAGTCACGGCAACTCCCAAACTGTAAAAACGCTGCAAAATTGCCGGTCTTCGCTGTGGAACATGCTGTCGGATTATAGCGGGGTGGTCTACAATCGGGAGTGGATGGCTTCTTAGTTTAAGAAGGAAGATTTGCATGAAAACCAATCGATTGACTGTGTTGAGTGCTTTACTGTTGGTTGCTGTGTTGGTTGCTATGCCTCTGACGGTAGCGGCACAGGACCCCACGCAGACGTTCACCACGACAGACGGCTCGTTTTCGTTTGACTATCCCGCTGACTGGATCGTGGAAGATTTCGTAGGGATGGTGTTCGCCGCGAGTTCTCAGGCCGCGCTGGATGCGTTTTTTGAGAGCAGCGGGTATACCGCTGAGCAGGTGATTGTGGTGGTACAGACGCCGGTGGCCTTAGCCGAAGACCTGGGCGGTTTTGACGGCATGGATGAAGTGGCTGTGCTGACCAAGTATCTTGAGGACGTAGACGTTGAGGGTGACGTGCGACCGGACACCATCGGCGGCAAACCGGTCGCGGTGGTGCGGCTGGACGAAGCAGGCGAAGCGGCGGTGGTCTATGTGGTCAATCTTGGGGACGGTGGATTCGCAGCGGTGGTACAGTTCACGGCAGCGGGGCAGGCCGCGACGTTTGAGCCGATAACGCATACTGTGATTGAGACAATGACGGCGGGCGAACTGTCCTTCACTATGCCCGTTATTCCTGAGGGCACGCCCAGTACCGATCCTATGGACGGGGCGGCGAACGTGGCTGTGACGGGCGGCACGGTGATCTGGCAGCAACTTTTGCCGGTAGATGCGACCGCCACGACCGGCTTCAACTACGCTGGAAAGTTGGTGGTTGGCCCAGACGATATGATCTACGTGTTAGATTTACGGGTGGGTGTGCATCGGTTTGATGACGCAGGTACTCATTTGGGCGTGATAGTGCCAGATGATATGTTCATGAATCTGCATTCGTTTGATGTCTCCGCTGATAATGCGTTGTGGGGCGTGGATCAACGGGGAACCATGATCCAGTTTGATCTGACGGGCGCGACGCTACACAGTATTCCGCTGCCAGAAACGATGGAAGTCGCGATCATGGGGGTGGACCTTGAGATCGGGCCAGATGGCAACCTGTATCTGCTGAATCCGCACGACGCTGACGACGGTAGTGCGATTGGTGAAGTAGTTGTGTTCTCTCCGACGGGCGAGCTGCTCACGAGATTTGATATTGGTACGGACCCGTATTTCTACGAGGCGTCGATGACCTTTGGTCCTGATGGTTTGCTCTATGTCGCCGAACGGTATGGCGAACATGGCATCAAAGTGTTTAACCCCAATGGCGATCTGGTGCATGAGGATGTTGGAGTCGCGGACCTGTACACTATCGCGGCGCTTGCGGTCGGTGGTGATGGCGCGATTGTAGCGTCACTTTCCGGCAGCCCGATCTTCTATTACACGAATGACGGCACGCTGCTAGGCGAATTTGGTGCATCGTTGTGGTATCAGGAAGGTTTTGATGTGGAGGCCGAGGTAGTATTGTCGCCTCCGCCGGGCACGTTCTATGAAATCAAGGGAATCGGTGTGTTGTCGAACGGTGATGTCGTGGTCATCGACACCAGCGCCGATTGGTGGCAGTTGGTGCGCTTTAGCTTCGACGCGTAGTTTCTCATCCAGATTCCGAAACGCAGGGGGCCGATCAACGCGATCCGCCCCCTGTTGTATTGTGCCGTCCTGTTATACCGCTGTTGGTTCCGCATTGGGGAGCGCGGCAGGATCATGTTCTGATACCGGGTCCTCGGCGGAAACTTCCTCCGCTGCGACAGCCTCGTAATCGGGCAGGGTAGCTTCCATGTGGCGCACCATCGGCAGCGCGTAGAAGGCGGCACTGCTGAGGATGATCAACGTGCCCGCGATCACTGCCATCAGGCCTATGCCCGCCCCCTCCTGTGTGCCGACCAGCGGCGCGACCACGTCCCAGGCGGCGGTTCCGACAGCGGGTTCAAACACCTGATCGGCCAGCGGCCCCGCCAGCAGATATGAGATTGGTGAGAGCAGCATCGCGATCTGGGTCACCGCCGCAAAGACGCGGCCTTGCAGATCGGCGGGCGTTTTGATTTGCAGTACGGACATGAAGGCGGCGTTGATGATGGGCAGCGGGATCATCATGCCGAACAGCGCCATGCCCATTAGCACGGGGGCGCGCGTGATGCCAAACACGCCAAATAGCAGCCCCGTGATCATAATGCCGGGCAGAATTGTATGGATGCGGGGGCGTGTGCCGCCCCAGACACCCATGATGATGCCGCCAACAATAGCTCCGGCACTCATCACGCTCATCAGCACGCCGAGCGTCGTCTCGCTGCCGGTCAGACTCAACACGTAAGGCGTGAACAGTACGCCGACCATGTTAAAAAAGAAGTTGACGCACATCGCGCTCAGCAGCATCATAAACAGTGGTCGTCGCTCCCACAAGTAGCGGAAGCCGACTTGCGCTTCTTGCCATAGTGTGCCCTGCGCGGCACGACCTTCTGCGGTCTGTTCGGGGCGGGGGATATGCACCAGCATCACGACGATCATCGCCGCGATGAACGTGAACAGGTCGATTGCCATCACCCCCGCGACATCCACCGCCGCAACTTTCGCCGCGGCTTTTCTGCACTCGTGGGC
>CBEVZO010000226.1:0-6222 GCA_965554365.1 uncultured Anaerolineae bacterium | reverse complement strand
CCAAACACACCGGGCAGACGTGCGTATTGGGCATGGCGGAAGTGCTATCTACCACCTCACACATGCAGAACATTTTGGACGCGGTTTCGAGTTCCGCGTGGACTTCCAACCCGATTACGGCTTCGTATGCAGTCATGGTTTTTAGCCTGTGGTGAGACTTACGTTGCGCACGCCACGAGCATAGCGCACTTTGCCGCGCCCCGTCAATTGGCGACACGCACCAACACGGGCTTCGGCTGCCGGGGTGAATTTCATTTTTTCCGAGGGCAGGCGCTTGTTAACACGATCCTACGCGAGCGGCCCTCACCCAAGCGCTGAATGTCTCCGTCGCAGTTGCGCGCGCGCGCATTTTGCAGCAGAATCCGAACGAGATGCCTAGTCATAACACATGTGAGGAGATCGGTCGTGGACCCCAGAGAACAGGAAGACCTACTCAAAGAACTAAATGACACGATGACCCAGCGGGCACGGATGCGCGCGACGCTCGACACGGCGCTCAACGACTTTAGCATCAGCCTGTTTGCCGCGTTCGAAACCGTACTCGAAACGCTCGAAGCCTCTGGAATGCCGGAGATTGGCAAATACCGTCGCTTGACGCATCCCGGCGCGCGTGAACGCGAAGCCTTCCAGTGCTTTATCGAAGATTGGAGCATTATCTTTGTGCCGCTGCCGGGGTTTGCATGGCCCAACCTGGATGATGAACCGCTGGTTGCGCCCTACCTGTTCAAACTGCCGTGCGCCCGGATCGCGGTGTTTCTGGGCGACGATCCCAAAGGCGAGGCGTTCTACGACTTCATGATCTTTGAGGACCGGTCGTGGTTCGCCTGGGGCTATGGTTGGCCGCGTCAACAGGCCAATATCGAGGACACCGACTTTGAAGCGTTGGCGCTGGAACTGATCATGAGTTTTGTGAAGGACATCTTCATGTCCTGGCATCCGCGCGAAACCACGATCCTTGGTGAAGCGTTAGACCCAAAGAAACGCTGCCACGTTTTCGGACTGCCGGGTGAAGAACAACACGGCGCATAGACGCATCCGTCCCGCAAAATCTGTAAGGGCGCTGCACATACGTTGATCGTAGAACACATTTTCTAAACGGGGTCAAAATACGCTTCCTGATTCCAAGAATGGGGTTACAAACGCCAACCTTAAAATTTCCAGCGCGCACGGAAATTTTAAGGTTGGATATCTCAAATTTAACCCACGAATCCCACAAACCCCTAGATTTTGGACTGCCACCCATCGCGCACCCCCACCCCTGGGGCTTACGAAGGCTACGACTCAGAATCCGATCAGGCACTTTCAGAGGTCGGGACGATCAGCGTTTGACTCCCCGCGCGCGAACCTTAAAAAATTGAATTCTTTAAGGTTGGAACCCCCGAATCGGATTGAGTTAATCCGCAGTGTTTGTTAAAATAGGTTTACTCTCAGTCGGGGAGACCCCGCCGGAAACCGGACATTGTCCTCAGGCATTGACCACCGGTTGCTTCGCAAGCCAGGCGGGCCAGACTGCACACAACTAACGACAGCATATATAGACTATAGTGTTCCACACGACAGGCGTCACTTTCTGCCTGCACGTTAGACCCTTGCGCGTTTTTTCGTAACCGAGTTGAGGCCAACTTTCGATGCTTAGCCCACAAGAAGCCTGGCAAGCAGCGCTTGACCATCTCCAATTAAAAATGGCCCGCCCCGCGTTTGATACGTGGCTCAGCGGAACCGAACTCGTCACCTATAATGAGGGCGAGTTTGTGGTCAAAGTGCGTCATGCCTACGCCAAAGACTGGCTGGAGCGTCACCTGCTCAATGATATGACTCAGACTCTGAGTAAAATCTTTACCCGCACCGTCACCATCAAGCTAGTGGTTAATTTGCCGCACCGTAACAAGACCAAAACGGTGCAGGATGCGGGTCCATTGTTTGCAGGCTTGCAGACTCCTACTGCTCCTATTCCCGCAGCGTCGTCAGAGAAACCGGCGACGACCGCCCCCAGTGCGCCGCCATCTAGCACGCCACCATCTGGCGCGGCGACAACAAACACGCAGACCACAGCCCCCGCCGCCCAGGATAGCACCTCCGCGCCCGGTGCATCGGAGGCTACTGCAAAAACTACTGCGACGACTGCGGATGTCACTGAAACGTCCGCCGCCGATAAGCCAGATTATTCAGAGTGGGACCCGCGCGTAAGGGATGTGCGCAGCACCGCCGAGATCGAGAAGGAAAAAGCAAAAGCATCTGAAGCAGCGCTACCCCTGATCGATACGTTCACCTTCGACACCTTCGTGACCGGTCCTAGCAACCAGTTTGCGCACATGGCCGCTAAAGCCATTGTGGATACCCCTGGCGTGCGGTACAACCCGGTGGTGTTCTTTGGTGGGGTAGGGCTGGGCAAAACACACCTGCTCAATGCGATTGGGCACACCTGCGAAAAGCAGGGCAAGCGCGTGCTGTACGTCACCGCCGAAACATTTACCAACGAAACGATTGCCGCCATCCGCAGCCGCAAAACCAATGAGTTGCGCCAACGGTATCGCTATGTGGATGTGCTGCTGGTGGACGATTTGCAGTTCATGGCGGGCAAGTCCAGCACCGAAGAAGAATTCTATCACACCTTCAACGCGATTGTGGCGCGCGGCGGCCAGATCGTCATCGCCGCTAATGTGAATCCGCGCCAGTTGACCAAGCTCGATGAACGGCTGCGGTCGCGTCTCGAAGGCGGCTTGATCGCGGATATTCAGGTTCCCGAAGAAGAAACGCGCCGCGCGATCTTGCGCGTGAAATCCACCGCGCAAGGTGTCGCACTGCCCGACGAAGTGGCGCAGAAACTCGCGGAACAGGCGATCCAGAACGTGCGCGAACTGGAAGGGCTGTTGACACAGGTTCTCGCGCGTGCGCAGCTCGCCAAGCAACCGTTGACACTGGCGCTAGCTCAACAGGTTCTCAAGAAACAGGGCATTGAGATTGTCGCGGAACGCGCACCACGTCTGAGCCAGATTTTCGAGGCGGCAGCAGAGTATCATCAACTTTCGATGGACGACATACTCAGCAAGCGCCGCACACAAAAGATTGCGCGTGCCCGCCAGATCGCGATGTATCTCGCGCGCGAAGTCACCGATGCGTCCCTGCCGCAGATTGGCGAGGCGCTTGGTGGTCGGAACCACACGACGGTGCTGTACGGCTACAAAAAAATCGCCGCCGCGATTGATGAAGACGATGTGCTGCGCGATGAAGTGTCGCACATCCGCGAGAACTTGTTCTCCAAAGATTAACTCCCATAGCTCCCTGGGTTTCTCCGCTTGTGCGCTGGTGCATGGTTCACCAGCGCATTATTTTTTGCGCCGCTGCTGTTTAGCGCAGACATCCGGCGTGCAAAAACAACCTCACCCCCCGTGCCCCCGCGCGATAGATCGCGCCCCACGTGGCGGAGAGAGGGAGATGCGACATACACGCGCCTGACTCCCCCTTTCTCCGCCTGCGGGGAAAGGGGGTTGGGGGGATAGGGGTAAACTAAACCGCACACAATGCGCGGCATCACAGAAGATATCGCGCACTGTGGAAATCTCGTCCAAGCTATTTTTTGCTAACTGCCAACCGCTAATCACTAACGGCTGCTTTTCAGTGCTGAGGTGCGTTGTCAAGCTCGGTTAAGTCGCCCGTGACCATGAAGATCACCCGCTCACAGATATTAGTGATGCGGTCTGCGATGCGTTCCAGGTTGTGCGAAGCCCATTGCAGCTTCAGCGCGCGGTTGATGTTGCCCGTATCTTGCAGCATGAACGTCACCAGTTCACGCGTGAGCTGCGCGTCGAGTTGATCAACTTCCACGTCTCGTGCGACGGTGGCCTCGGCTTCTTCGGCACTCCAACTCAGATACGCGCTCAGGCTGGCCTTGAGCATCTCCCGCGCGATCTGCGCCATGCGTGGAATGTCGATCAGCGGCTTAAGCTGTGCTTCGGAGGCCAGTTCTTCGGCGGTCTTGGCGATGCTGGCCGCATGATCGCCCATGCGTTCCAACTCCACCACGATGTGAATCGCCGTGATCACCGCGCGCATATCGCGGGCGGCGGGCTGTTGCAGCGCCAGGAGCAGGTAACACTGCCGTTCAATGGCGTAGCGCAGCGCGTTGATCTGGTCATCATCGCTGATCACTTGCCGTGCTAATTCGATATTCTGCTCGCGCAAGGCTCTCACCGCGTGGTCGAGCGCCTGGTCAACGAAGAAACTCAGCTTCAAGACGTCGTCGCGCAGCATGAGCAGCGCCTCGTCCAGGCTGCTGCGTACTTTCGTGTGCAATTCTGTCATCTTTTGCGTCACCCCACCTGATCTATCAGCTCCTAACCAAACCGCCCCGTGATGTAGTCCTCGGTGCGCGAATCACCGGGCCGGGTGAAGATTTTGTCGGTTTCGTCATACTCGATCAACTCACCCGCCCGCGATTCATCGGACAGCATGAACGCGGTATAGTCCGACACGCGCGCGGCCTGCTGCATGTTGTGTGTCACGATCACAATGGTGTAGTGTTCCTTCAACTCGCGCATCAAGTCCTCGATGCGCAGCGTCGCGATGGGGTCCAGCGCCGAACACGGCTCATCCATCAGGATGATCTCCGGCTCCACCGCCATCGCTCGCGCGATGCACAGGCGTTGCTGCTGCCCACCGGACAACGCCAACCCGGACTTCTTCAGGTCGTCCTTAACTTCGTCCCACAGCGCGGCCTGCTTCAAGCTGTGTTCGACAATCTCCGTTAGCTTTTTTCGGTCGCGCAGGCCCAACACGCGCGGACCATACGCCACGTTGTCGAAAATCGACTTGGGGAATGGGTTCGGCTTCTGGAACACCATCCCAATCCGCCGCCGGACTTCCACCGGGTCAATCGCCGCATCGTAGAGGTTTGCGCCGTGATACAGCACTTCGCCCTCGACCCGCGCGCTCGGCACGAGATCGTTCATGCGGTTGATCGCGCGCAGCAGCGTGCTTTTCCCGCACCCAGAGGGGCCGATCAACGCGGTGATCTTCTGCCGCGCAATCGTCATGCTCACGTTACGTACGGCCATAAAACTGCCGTAGTAGACATTCAGGTCGCGCATCTCAATAGCACACTGACCATTTGTGTGGGGCATACTTAGCTTAGTCTCCTGGTAAACCGGTTCCGCAGAATCACGGCGATTGAGTTGAGTGTCAGCAACAGGGCCAGCAGCACGATGATCGCCGCCGCCGCTGCGTTGCGGAATTCGTCCTGTGGCAGTGTTGTCAGACGGTAGATCACCAGCGGCAGCGCGGTGAACTGCGAGAATGGGCCATCCGGGTCCTGCGAGAGATAGGTTGCCCCGCCGACTAGAATTAGCGGTGCGGTTTCGCCAATCGCGCGTGAGATCGCCAGGATCGTGCCTGTCAGGACACCCGGCATCGCGTACGGCAGCACATGGTTCCAGATCGTCTGCCAGCGCGTCGCACCCAGCCCGTAGCTCGCTTGCCGCAGCGAACTGGGAACCGCACGGATCGCTTCCTGCGCGTTGATGATGATCACCGGCAGGATCAACAGCGCCAGCGTGAACCCGGCAGAGAGTACGGTACGCCCGTTTTGCCCGTCCGTACCGACCACGTTACCGCTGGTGTAGTGTTCCATCGCGCGCACGAAGATCGCGAGACCCAGCATCCCGTAGATAATCGAAGGCACACCCGCGAGGTTGTTGATATTGGTCTGGATGATGCGGTTCAGGAGATTGCTGCCCGCGTATTCTTCCAGGTAGATCGCCGCGCCCACACCCACCGGGAACGCGACAAAAATGGTGATCAAGATAATCAGCAGCGTGCCGTAGAGCGCCGGGCGCACGCCGGTCGCGTCGGGCTGCGAGTAGTTGATCGAGTTGCTCAAAAAATCCCGGTTCACCCAACTGTGCCACTCTAACTGCCCCAGCGGGTACTCGCGCTGCTGGTATGACTCGATGTTGCTGCGCGTGGTCCACGAGTCCCACAGCGTCCAGCTTTCCGCCACATGCGGCACGAGAATCTCATCCGTGAGTATCTGGATCAGTGTGTCGCGTCCCAGCATGTGCGCGATTAAATTCGCAAGCTGCACCTCATCGAGCTTGTTGAAGGGCGTGTCCGCCAACTGTGCCGGGTAATCTTGCCCTGTCAGCAGCACGCTAATCGGCTGCGTACTCTGTTCAGGATACGCCTCACGGCGGCCCTGGATAATGTCGTCGTAAGCAAACACGCGCA
>CBEVZO010000225.1:0-6225 GCA_965554365.1 uncultured Anaerolineae bacterium | reverse complement strand
GAATATCTTCATCAGTCAGATCGTCAATGACATGATTCAGCAGTGTGTGGAAATGCTCTCCGCGCGACGTTTGAGTGATCACTTGCAGCGCTTGCAGTGCGGCGGTGTCGATTAGTTCTGAGCGCCGTAGGACTACGGCTAGTTCTACCAAGCGAGCCAGCACGAGCATCCGGCGGCCATCGCCAAAGGCCCGCGCACCCTGATCCAGCACTTGCGGGGGTGGCATTGGGCGCGGCTCTGATTGTAAATGTGCGACTGCAAGTTGCAGCGTTTTGGGCATGTGGCGCATCAACGCGCCATCGGTGACGAGCAGATGTAGATCGCCGGAAGGCAGAAACTCAACAGCCAGGATGAACAGCACTTGCGCCATCTGCGAGTGCTTGTGTCCGGCCTCCACAGTCATATGCACCAGTTCGCCCATCAGTTCGCGGATGCCCAGGGAGGCGGGGGCTTGGCGCAGGTAATTCAGAAACTCGACGATATCAGTGCCTTTGCCGCCCGCGACGAGTTCCTTCAGGTGTGCTTTGATGGCGGTATGCAGCATGGGACGCCACTGTGTAGCGGATACTTCGGGCACGTGCATAATCCAGCGTTCCACCATCGTGTAAACCAGCCAGGAGTGCCCTTCTTGAACGGCGTGGGTTAACTGGTCCACCACTGTCTGGGTCATATCTCGATAGGTCCCACACTGTGCTGCTACCGCATCAGCGGAGTCGGCTTCGTTGAGTGCGAGGGCAAATGTCAGGATGTGGCGAATGTAGATTTTGCGCAGATCGTCCGGCAGTGTGGGGTCTTCACGCAGCACGGCGGCCACCATGTCGCGGTCAGCGGGTTGCATGGTACTCACGAGTTTATCCAGGGCCGCGCGGCGCGATACCCACTCCAACGCTTTGCCGAGATTCTCGCGGTGCATAGCGCGCCAGATGGCAGTGCGTGCCATACGTTC
Source organism: uncultured Anaerolineae bacterium (assembly GCA_965554365.1). Lineage (GTDB taxonomy): Bacteria > Chloroflexota > Anaerolineae > Aggregatilineales > Aggregatilineaceae > CAYRNY01. The sequence goes on along the minus strand of CBEVZO010000225.1, from coordinate 5,279 downwards.
AGTTTCTTGCACGACTACTGAGACGTCAAGCTCCAACTGCGAGATAATATAGCGGCTGTAAGCATCCTCTGGCGTTTTGGTCCGCAGTTTGCTATTGCCCCAGTCGAAGACAATGTGCTGTGGAGGCACAGTATTTTGTGTGGAAAACTTGATCTGCGTTTTCACCTTGTCGAAGTCGATGACGTGTGTGGCAAAGGTGACCCCGATGCGCGCGGGGGCGGGCAGTAGACTTAATAAGCCTTGCAAGAACTGCAACCGTTTTTCTAGCGCGGGGGGGCTGTTGACAATGGCAATCGGCCAACCTTGCACGATCCCGGCGAGCAGTCCCGCGACCGTGTCAAACGAGTCTTTGCAGTACAGTAGCAGATCGTATAGCGCGTCGATTTGTTCTTCGATAGTAGGCGGGGCCGGACGGCGGATATCGTAGGTTTGCAGATTGGGTTTCACTACGCTAAACGCGGGCATTTCCATCATGCCTAGCGAGCGAAACGCCAGCACATTGCCTCCCAGTTGGCGCAGCACTGTCACGGGCATCAGAATATACAGCACTTGGGGTATGCCCTGTGTGTTGGGTTGGGCTTTGACCAGGATAAAATCTGATGTTTCGCCGCCGCCCCTGAATAACCCCAACGCACCGGGCATCTCATCGGTGATCTCTGTGACCAGCGGCGGGCGGAGTTTCGCGAGGCGCACGCATTCATTCGCCTGTTCAGGGGCGATGTTTGGGGTGCGTGCTACGACTCCGGTGGTGGATGACGTGCGTGCGTCATCAATGATCAGGTTGCCAAAGTATAAGCGCTCAAGTTGAAATGTAGTTTGTTCAGACACAGATGCCCCGCACGGTTGCTGCTCATGACTGCCCAATAAATACACGTATGCGTGCCTCTATTGTACAAGAACCTGCCGTACAAGGCGAAGCGGTATACTATGCGAGGTGATTTAGCATAACAGTAGGGCGAAACATGACGAACGATCATCCACAAACTGCAGGAACGCACACCTTAGCACTTGCCGCAGCCGACACGCTGGATCAACACCCGGCGCTGATTTACCTCGCGAGTCTGTCGGCGGGATCGCGGCGCACGATGTTCCAGGCGCTTGATACAATTGCGCGTTTGCTTTCCGGCGGTGAGTTGGACCTGTACACGCTCGATTGGGGCGCGGTGCGGTACCAGCATACCGCAGCAGTGCGCGCGGTGTTGGCGGAGCGATACAAACCTTCGACAGCCAACAAGATGCTATCGGCACTGCGGCAAGTGCTGCGCCATACCTGGATGCTGGGGCAGATGTCCGCTGAGGATTATCACCGGGCGCGGGCTATTGAGACGGTGAAAGGGCAGTCGCTGCCCGCCGGGCGTGATCTGGGGCTTGGCGAAATCGCGGCGCTGATGCAAGTATGCGAAGATGATGCTTCACCGGCGGGTGCGCGGGATGCGGCGATTATTGCGCTGATGTATGCCACTGGGATACGCCGTGCGTCGGTGGTGCGGCTCGATCTGAAAGATTTTGACGCGCAGACTTACACGCTTCAAATCCATGAGGCGAAGGGGGGCCAGGCGTATCTGGCGCATGTAGCGCAGGATGGCGCGCAGTGTGCGCTAGCGGATTGGTTGCATCTACGCGATGCGGCGGCGGGACCGTTGTTTTGGCCGGTGAATAAGGGCGGCAACATGACCAATCGCCGCATAAGCGCTCAGGCGGTGTACAATTTGTTGCTCAAGCGCGCGGCTCAAGCGGGGGTTGACCATTTTTCACCGCACGATTTGCGCCGCACGCTGGCGGGAGATTTGCTCGATGTGGGGGCGGACATTGTGACTGTGCAGCGTATTTTGGGCCACGCCAGTGTTAACACAACGGCGCGCTATGATCGCCGTCCTGAGGCAGCCAAGCGCAAAGCGGCTAGCCTGATCCATGTGCCCTATCGTGGGCGGACTCAACGCCACTTGGAAGATGATTAAGCGTCGCCAGATGTAGTAGGCGCACCGGTGAGAAAAGCGCGTAGATGTTCCAGGGCTTGGGCGCGCATCGAGATTTTCATCTTTTCTTCGCGCGGCATTTCGCCATAGGTGATCGCGTACCCGTCCGGTTGAAAGATACTGTCCCACCCGAAGCCGAACGTCCCACGTGGTGAGGCTGCGATCACGCCAGTTGTTTGCCCCGTGAATGTGTGCAGGTGATCGCCGTCGAACAGACACAGCACGACAGTGGCCGTCGCGCGACGGTCTTCCCAGGCGTCAAGCTGACGGCAGAGGCCCGCCTCGCCCACCGACTTGAGTACCCATTTGATCAACGCGCCCGGATACCCCCCCCATGCATCGACTCCCAACCCGGTATCCTCAACCAGTACCAGACCGGATTCTATTTGACGGTCGGCGGCACGTGCTTTATATGTGGCAACGTCAGCGGGGTTGATCGACTGTATCTCCGGTACATCCACGTCCAGCCGTTGTACTGCATAGTTACAGCGTTCCAGTGCGCCGCGTATTTCGCGGTGTTTTTCCTCGTTGGAAGACACAAATGTGATGGTTTGGGCGGTCATGTGGCTGGCTCCCTGTGGATGCGTGGCAGAGTCATCATGGCAAGGCGGTTATGCGGCGATTGTAACATTTCTGGCGTGTGGTAGCAGGGTGTGCTAAATGGTACTTTTTCATCAGACGTTCGTTATTGCAGCCCTGACAGTGTAGCATTCATCAGGTATGATGGAAGCAACATATTTTTAGTTGATTTGGGAGAAAATGCCTCAATGACTTCGCCGACAATTGAACAACTCAAAGCCGCCCACACACTCCTCGCTGAATTCGATTACGAGACGCGGCCCGTTGAACAAGGGTACGCTAACCGTACGCTGCATATCGATCTGTCAACGAACACCATCCGCAGCGCACCCGTGACGCAAGAGATGAAGGATACCTTTACCGGCGGCAAGGGTTTTTGCATGTGGCTGTTGTGGAACGCGATTAACGCGGCTACGAAGTGGGATGATCCGGAAAATCCGCTGCTCATTGCCGGGGGGCCGATTGGTGGCGTCACGGCTTATCCTGGCTCCGGCAAATCTACGGTTGTCACTGTGTCGCCACTGACGAAATCGGTGATCGACAGCAACGTGGGCGGTTACTTTGGCCCCTATTTGAAATTCGCCGGGTTTGATGCACTGGAAATCACAGGTCGCGCGGAAAACGATGTCATTATCGTGATTGATGGGGATACGGGCCACGTGACGATTGAAGAAGCACCGCTCGAAGAGTTAAACACGCACCTGATAGGTCGCCAATTGACTGAGATGTACGCCAAAGATGAGCGCGATAGGCGCAGTGTCTCGGTGGTGTCGGCGGGTCAGGCCGCAGAGTATTCGCGCTATGCGTGCCTGAATTTCAGTTGGTACGACGTGCGGCGCAAGGAAGTGCGTATCAAGCAGGCCGGACGCGGCGGGGCCGGGTTGGTATTCCGCCACAAGCGTATCAAGGCGCTGGTTGTGTATTACAGCCAGATGAAGGGTGACAGCAATCATCCGGTGGACATGGCCTTGATCCGCAAGGCGGGCAAGCGCATCAACAAGGAAATTTCCGAACTCGATGCCAAGCAGAATAACATGCGTTCAGTCGGGACCGGCCACCTGCCGCCAATCATGAACGAATTTGACCTGCTGCCGACGCATAATTTCCGTTACGGATCGCATCCCGAAGCTGACAAGCTCGACATGCCGGTCTGGAAAGAACTGTACACGCAGGGTATGCCGGATGGTTGCTGGTACGGTTGCACGCTCTCCTGCGCGCACGGGATCGATCATTTCCATTTGCAAACCGGCCCTTACAAGGACCAGACGGTGTTGGTCGATGGGCCGGAGTACGAAACAATTGCGGGTGAGGGATCGAATATTGGTGTGTTCGATCCGCTGGCGATTGTCGAGATGAATTTCTACTGTGATACCTATGGCGTGGACACGATTTCGTTTGCGAACTCGATCGCGTTTGTCATGGAGTGTTACGCTGAGGGTGTGATCGACAAAGAAGTCACCGGTGGCCTGGAAATGACGTGGGGTAACGCAGCGGCGGCGCTAGAACTGCTGCACCAGATGGCGCGCGGTGAAGGTTTCGGTCATGTCATTGGGCAGGGCGTGCGTTACATGAAGCACCTATTCGCCGAGAAATACGGCGCAGATGCTGGCTTCCTGCAGGATATCGGCATGGAAGTCAAGGGGATGGAAGTCTCCGAATACGTGACCAAAGAGTCGCTGGCGCAGCAGGGCGGGTACGGCATGGCGCTCAAGGGCGCGCAGCACGATGAAGCATGGTTGATCTTCATGGACCTGGTCAAGGGCGAGATACCGACCTTTGAGGATAAAGCCGAGGCGTTGCATTACTTTCCCATGTGGCGCACCTGGTTCAGTTTGCACGGACTGTGCAAGCTGCCCTGGAATGACGTTGTGCCTACGAGCAACAAGGACACTGACGAACCGAACAAAGTGCCCGAACATGTCGAAAATTACACCTGGCTCTACGAGGGTTTGACCGGGCAACCCATCACGCCGGATGATCTGATCGCCCAGTCGGAACGTGTGTATAATTTCCAACGATTGATGGCGCTCCGCTTGGGCTTTGGCACGCGCGAACATGACTATCCCCCGTATCGCGCGATGGGGCCGGTCACGGTAGATGAATACGAATCGCGCGCCGAGCGTTACGACAAGCAACTGCGCGAATTGGCGGGTGTCGATCCTGAGGGCATGACGAGCGAAGAGAAAGTGGCGCAACTACGCGCCTATCGCGAAGCACAGTACGAAAAACTGATGGCAGCGGTGTATCAGCGGCGCGGCTGGGATACGAACGGTATTCCCACGTTGGAGAAAGTGGCGGCGTTGGGCATCGACTTCCCAGAGGTTGTGGCGCTGATCAAGGAAAAGACTGAGGCTAACTAACCAGTCTTCTGAGCAATCAAGATTAAATTCATACGCGGCGGTGCAGCGAGAACTGTATCGCCGCGTATTGTTTTTCCCGGTATGATTAGCGGCAAACTGTTCTTTGTGTAAAGGAGTGTGTGATGTCTGGATTCAAATACGGGGTTGTAGGTGCGGGGCGACAGGGTGTCGCGACGGCCTACGATATGGTCGCACACGGCGGCGGTACGAGTGTGCTGCTGGCAGATCATGACGCGGCAGTGGCGCAGGCGGGCGCAGAACGTATCAACCGGCTGCTGGACAAGCAGGTAGCCACGTGGGCGCAAGTCGATGCGGGCGATGTGGATGCGCTGGTCGCACTGCTCTCTGGGCTGGATGTGTTTTT
>CBEVZO010000224.1:0-6239 GCA_965554365.1 uncultured Anaerolineae bacterium | reverse complement strand
TACTACGACGGTAGCAGTTGGATCGCGGCCAAGCCCCCCGGCTACGATGACCCCGTCGCGGGAAGCCCCGTGCGTACCGAAACCGGAATGCAAGAAGTCGCTGATGTGGGTGACGGCCATTTCGATCTGCCCGCCACATCCGGGCAAGACGCTGCCGCGCTCGCGCTGGACGGCGAAGAAGACCCATTGCCCAAACGTGTCCCGCAAGAAGACAGCGAAGCGACAATTGTGGCTCCCAGTACACCGTTTTTGGAACTCACACGTGCCTCCGAAGTGCCCACTGAGTCGAAAGCGCGCCAAGTAACAGCCGACGCAGGCGCACAGATCGCGCATCCCGCCGGGGAGGGCGAACCCGGCTTTGGCGATCAAACGATTCAATCCGACGCCTTTGATGCGCAGGCCACCATGCCCAGTGGCGCACTGGTCCCGCAGCAGCAACAACTACCGCAGCGCCAAGACTTGCAAGGAAACATCGTGCTTGACGGCGAGCGCGCAGTACAGGCTCCCGCTGCCAAACCGCACATTGGTGAGTTCCCGCAGCCGGATTACCAGGAAGCACTAGGCCCGGAACGTAACCGCAATTTCTACGTCAAATGGAGCATCCGCCTGACCATCTTCGGCGTGATCGGCGGCATGGCTATCGCCCTGATCGCGCTGCTGGCAATGATCGGCTACTACCTCTATCAGGTGGACCGTTATCGCGATGAGGTTAGCGAACTCACCGCCCGCGCTTCAGATTTCGAAACCTCCGTGATTTACAACGCACGTGGCGATGTGCTCGCAGAATTCAGCAACCCCAACGCGGGCTTGCGTACCGAAGTCGGGCTAGGCGAAATCTCGCCCTGGTTGCTCCATGCCACCATTGCCACCGAAAACGAGACATTCTACACCGATCCGGGATTCAGCATCCTGGCGATTGTGCGCGCCTCAGTGCAAAACTTGCAGGCGGGCGATACTGTCTCTGGCGCAAGTACGATCACGCAGCAGTTAGCACGTGCGTTGGTGCTGGAAACCGAGTTCGCATACCAACGCACCGCCGAGCGCAAGATCGTTGAGATCATTGTTGCGTCGGAGATCAAGCGACAATATAGCAAAAACGAAATTCTGGAAATCTACCTTAACGAGATTTTCTACGGCAACTTCGCCTACGGGATTGAAGCCGCCGCCCAAACTTACTTCAACAAATCCGCCGCTGACCTGAACCCGGTCGAGGCGGCATTCCTGGCAGGGCTGCCACAATCGCCAGCGGGTTACGATCCGGTCGTGAACCGCGAGGCCGCGCTGGCCCGCATGGGCGACGTACTGCATCTGATGGCGGTAGCTACCGGCGACGGCTGCATCGAGATTCAGCATCAGGATCAAACGCAATGGGGCGTGGCGCAAGGCCAACCGTTCTGCGTCCGCGAAGATATCCAACCGGATGGCAGCGTTTCGTATGCCTACAAAGTGCCGGGTGGCGAATGGACCGATCTGTTTGTTGAGCTTGCCATCGTCAACACCTCGATCTTTGAGCCGCCCGCCATTGAGTTCACCCACCCGCACTTCGTCAACTACGTGTGGCAGCAACTCGAAAACCGTTATGGGGCGCAGGCAGTCTACAGCGCAGGGTACAAAGTCTACACCACGCTCGATGAACCGCTCCAGCAAACGGTGGAACGCGAAGTCGCAGCCAACCTGATCAACTTGAACAACCAGGGCTACCCCGTGAACAACACCGCCGTCGTCGCGATACGCCCCTCCGATGGTGCAGTATTGGCGATGCTGGGTAGCGCGGATTACGACAACGACGAGATCAAAGGTCAGGTGAATGTCGCGTTCACCGCGCAGCAACCCGGCTCTACGCTCAAACCGTTCATCTACCTCACCGCCTTCCAGCCGGACGGAGCTAACCAGTACATGACGCCCGCCTCTGTGCTGTGGGATGTGAACACCAACTTCGACGGCTACCAGCCGGTCAACTACGACGGGCGCTTCCGAGGACCGCTCCCGGTACGCGCAGCGTTGGGGAACTCGCTCAACATCCCCGCCGTGAAGACACTCGAATTCACTGGCATTTTCCGCTTCACCGAACTCATGGTGCGCGCGGGCGTCGTCTTCCCCGGCGGCAATCCCGTTGAGGTGGGCGCAGGACTACCGGTTGCACTCGGCGCACAAGATGTGCAGCTCTTTGAACTCACCGCCGCTTACGCGATGCTGGCAAACGAGGGCCGCAAAGTCGATCCCTATTCGATTATCATGATCGAAGACGGCGACCAAAACGTAATCTATCAAGCCACTGCGTCGCAAGGAGAACAAGTCGTCGATCCAGAATATGCGTACCTGATCACAGATATTCTCACCGACACAGAAGCACGCGCGTCCACGTTTGGCTATGGTGCGCCGATGAACCTCGCCGGAGGGCGTCCTGCCGCCGCGAAAACCGGAACCAGCAACGACAGCAAAGATGTGTGGACACTGGGCTATACTCCGCAGCTTGCGGTTGGCGTGTGGATCGGCAACACGGAAAACGAACCGATGTACAACCCCGGCGCACGCACGCCGTACCTGACCGGATATCTAGGCGCAGCACCGCTGTGGAACAAAATCATGGAAACAGCGCACGCCACGCTGCCGGTTCAACCATTCTCACCACCGCCCGGCGTGTTCCAGGATACTGTGTGTGCGGACAGTGGAACCCAGCCTTCAGCAGGCTGCGAGACACGCACCACTACCGAAATCTTCGCGGTCAATGCACCACCGCCGCCCGCCGAAGGCGACATCTTCCAGACGTTGCAGGTGGATACCTTCACCGACACGCTGGCAACTGCGGACTGCATGGAATTCGCTGAAACGCGCACCTATCTGGTGCTGGATGATCCGTTCGCCTACGACTGGATTAACTCCACCGCAGAAGGACAGAATTGGGCTAACGAACGCGGCATTGAGACGCCAGTACAGCAGCCCCCAACCGCTACCTGCGATCCGAATGTGCAGCGGCCTTACGTGACCATCACGTTCCCGATGGAAAACACAACCGTCAGCGGTGTGCTGGATGTGCGCGGCACGATCATCATGCCGGACTTCTATCTGTATGAAATTCGCTACGGCATCGGACACAATCCCGACCAGTTCAGTCCGCCACTGGTGACGCAATCTGTCCCCAAAACGGACACCAACGCACTACTAGGTCAATTAGACACTAACTCGTTGGCAAACGGACCGTATACGCTCCAACTGGTCGTGTTAGACCGTAACGCGCGCAGCGTGACACAGAATGTGCATATCACAGTCAATAACACAGCGGCTCCGCCCGCGCTGCCCACGCCCACGCTCGCGCCCACATTGACCCCGCCCCCGGTGCAATAGCCGCCAACGGGGCCAAATTCAATAATCAAGCGGGGCGTATCTATGACGATACGCCCTTGTTTTGCCTGCCAACCGAAACGAGGTTTCGATGAGTTTGAACTGGAATGACCGCTACCGCGCCGGAAACGAACCCGACCGCACGCTGCACCACATGACAACCCGCGACATCCCCGTTGCTGTGACGTTGGCGGGGCAAGTTGGCTGGCCGCACGATGAGCGCGACTTTGCGCGGCTGCTACACTGGTCCCCGGAAGGCTGCTTCTGCATCGAAGAACCGGATCGCGGCGTCATCGGAACCGTCACCACTACGCCCTACGGGACCGATCTGGCGTGGATTGGCATGGTCATCGTCGCGCCAGACCGCCAGCGGCGCGGGTTGGGTGGGCAGTTGATGCGGGCAGCCATCGATTATCTGATCGTGCAAAACACACAGCGCATTATGCTGGATGCGGGCAGTGTGGGACGCGAGTTATACGAACGCATGGGGTTCCGGCGTGTGGCAAAAATCGAGCGTTGGGAAGGTCGCGCCAGCACCTATCTCGGTCCGCGTGCCCGACACATCCAGCCAGAAGATCGCGACCCGATCATCGCACTCGACGCGCGCATGTTCGGAACCAACCGCGCGCACATTCTGCATCGTTACTTTGAGGAATTCCCCGCATTAGGGTGGATCGATGGTTCCGGCGATCAGATCGACGGTTATCTACTGGGACGATGCATGACCAACACCGTACATCTCGGCCCCTGGATGTGCTGGACAACGGCGGCGGCGGAACGATTGTTGCGCATCGCGTTTGAGCAGTTGCAGGGCCAGCATGTGACATTGAACATCCCCGACTCGAACGGGCGCAGCCTCGTACTGGTACGCGATCACAATCTGCACCAGGTGCGTTACTGCACACGCATGATCTACGGGGATGCACAACCGTTAGAGGGGGAACTGCTCACCGAACTGGCTGTAGCGTCGTTGGCGACCGGCTGAGCGACTGACTATGCAACCTTACCGCGCGCCCGGTGATAACAACGACACCATTTCGACCAGCAGCGGTAGCCCAACGATCTCGTGCCAGCGCCCATCTTGCGGAGCCAACACCGCGCGAACGTCAATCGCTAACTCGCTCACCAGCGCGTGATGCAGATACTCCGCCAGCACTGTGTCGGCAAGGGCGATCAGGGAATATGTAAATTCGGGTGTCTCCGGTGCAATAGCGGTATCAGCGCGCGAAGCAGAACTTTTCCGCATCTGGTCCAGCGTGGGCAACGGCGTGTGATCCGGCAACAGCAGCGCGCCTTCGACCTCCGCCACAACCAGCGTCAAGCCACGCACCTCAAGCGCGTGTAAGCGCTCCACGAACCCGCCCACACTGATCACGCCGCGCCAATCTAACGCGAGGGGATGATCCGCGTTCGCGGGCAGAGGCCAATGTGCGAGCAGCGGCCCGTTCGCATGGCCCCAGGTGAGCGTTAGCGCATCTGTGTTGGGGGCAACGCCATGTTCCAGCATGAACACACCGCGCGATCCCCGCAACTGCACTGGCTGCGCGCCACCCGACAGCCATAACATCTCCTGCGCGTACGCCGGAAGCTGCCACACGTTGCCGTCTGTCACCAAATATCCCTGCATCAACCCCACTCGCTAAAAATTATGCACATCATCCAGCTTGATCATGCCGCGTCGCAGCGCGATCAACGAAGTTTCGGTGCGCGTTTGGGCTCCCAACTGACCGATCAGTTGGCTCAACTGCGCATCGACCAACTGCGCATCGATCCGTGCGCGTTCGGCGATCTGATCATTAGTCAACCCGGCAGCGATGCCGATCAAGATCAAGCGCTCCAGCTCGCCAAATTGTTCCGTGCTATCAGACTCCTGCGTTACAAAGCCCTGCGCCACACGTTCGGCAACACCATGCCCTAGCACCAGATGGCCCTTGTTGACCTCGCGCACCGCTTGCAGTAGCGCGTGTTCTTCAGTGGTTTTCAGGATATACCCGTTCGCGCCCGCCCGCAGCGCCCGCATAATATACGCATCTTCGGTCTGCCCGGTCAACACCAGCACTCGAATGTGCGGCCACTGCCGACGCAGTTGGGGCAGCGCATCCAGGCCGCTCATACCTGGCATATCGAGGTCCAGCAGCAGCACGTCCGGCTGATGACGATCAACCATCTCCATCGCCTGCGTACCGTTATCCGCCTCGCCGACTACTTCGATATCGTCCGAGTCGTTGAGCAACATCGCCAGCGACATACGCAGCACCCGGTGATCGTCCGCCAACACCACGCGGATCACCGCGCGCTCTGCTGGTGCAGCCACTTCCACCGGAGCCTGTTCGCCGGCGCTCTCGACTTGCGACGCTTCCGGCAGTGGACCGGTTTGCGGCACAGGAGGCGCATGAACAGCCAATGCCGCCGCCATCGCCGCCGCAGACTCAAAGCGAGCTTTGGGCTTCTTCGCCAATACTTTGAGAATCACGCGCTCCAGATCAGGCGGAATGTCGGGAATAATCTCAGTCGGCGGCTGGGGCGCTTTCTTCACCTGCTGTAACAGCAACACGCCAATATCATCCGAATCGAACGGCAGCACGCCGGTCAGCATCTCATACAACACCACACCAGTCGAGTACAGGTCCGTATGGAACGTCAAGGACATGCCCTGCGCCTGCTCCGGCGAGAGATAAGCAGGTGTGCCGATAATGCGTCCCGTTGCCGTCAGCCGCTTTGACGCACCCGTGATCGCCAGCCCGAAATCCATGATCTTGACCTGACCGCCGGGCGTGATATGAATGTTGGCGGGTTTGATATCGCGGTGGATCAATTCCTGACGATGTGCATAATCGAGCGCCATGCAAATCTGCCGTCCCACCTCAGCCACCACATCCGGCGGTGAGGGAATCAGG